>DATMJR010000188.1:0-19182 GCA_035553775.1 Miltoncostaeaceae bacterium
CGGCGCGCCCAGGGGCGCGCCGTGGGTGCGGTGCCGGTGGGCCAGGGCCTCCACCTTGAGCCGGGACATGTCCACCGCGGCGGGGCACTCGTGGGCGCAGGCCTTGCACGACAGGCACAGCTCCAGCGCCTCGTGCAGCGCGGGGTCGGCGAGCCCACCGGGCAGCCGCCCCTCGAGGGCCGCGCGGAACAGCACGGCCCGGCCGCGGGTGGCGTGCCGCTCGTCCCCCAGCGCCTGGAAGCTGGGGCACATGGTGCCGGTGTGCTGCCGGCAGGCGCCGTTGCCGTTGCAGGCCTCGGCGGCCCGGGCGAGCCCGCCCTCGGCGGCGAAGGCCACCGCGGTGCGGTGGGCCCGGCGCGGCGGCGAGGCCCGCAGGCGCAGCCCGGCGTCGAGCGGGTCGGCGTCGACCAGGACGCCCGGGTTGAGGATCCCCTGCGGGTCGAGCGTGCGGCGGAGTGCCCGGAAGGCCGCCATCGTGCGCGGCGGGAACATGCGCGGCAGCAGCTCACCGCGGGCCCGACCGTCCCCGTGCTCACCGGAGAGGGACCCGCCGGCCGCGACGACCAGGTCTGCCACGCCCTCGGCCATGCGGCGCAGGCGCGCGGGCGCGTCGGGCGCGCGCAGGTCCATCAGCGGGCGGATGTGCAGGCACCCGACGCTGGCGTGGCCGTACCACACCGCCGGCACGCCCTCCTCGCCGAGCAGGCGGCGCACGTCGGCGGCGAACCCGGCCACCCGGTCCGGCGGCACGGCCGGGTCCTCGATGATGGCCACGGGCTTCGCGTCCCGTTCCACGGGTGCCGCGAACCCCTCGCCGCGCAGCGCCCGGGCGATGCCGGCCCGCCGCACCGCCCAGACGGCCGCCTGGCCCTCGGCGTCCAGCACCGCGCGACCGCCGTCGAGCGCGCCCGCCGCCGCGCGCACCTCCTCGGGCGCGCCGCTGTACTCCACCACCAGCATGCTCGCCGCGCCCGCCGCGAAGCCGACCAGGCCCGCGGTGGCGCCCGCGCGGTTGGCGGGGTCGAGCATCGCGGCGTCCATCAGCTCGATGGCCGAGGGCCCCGTGCGCAGGAGATCGGGGACGGCCCGCAGCGCGGCGTCCACGTCGGCGAAGGGCAGCAGCGCGAGCCCGCGGGCGGGGGGCAGCTCCACCAGCCGCAGCCGGGCCGAGAGGATCAGGGCGAGCGTGCCCTCGGCGCCGCAGATCACCCGCGGCCAGTCCGGGTCGGCGCCCGCGAGCGCGTCCAGCAGGTACCCGGAGGCGCGGCGCAGCAGGGCGGGCCCGGACCAGTCGGCGGCCAGCGGCGCGCACGCGGCGAGCGCCGCGGGCGGGGGGGCGCCGCGCCGCAGGGTCGCCCGCGTGCCGTCGGCGAGCAGCACGTCGAGCGCGACCACGTGGTCGGCGGTCATCCCGTGCACCACCGAACGAGCCCCGGCCGAGTTGTTGGAGATCATCCCCCCGAGCGTCGCGCGGCCGGCGGTGGCCACGTCGGCGCCGAACGCGAGGCCGTTGCGGGCGGCGGCGGCGTTCAGCCGGTCGAGCACGGCGCCCGGCCCGACCTCGGCCTCGCGGGCGTCCGGGTCGATGCGGATGGCGTCGAGCGCCCCGCAGTCCACCACGAGGCCGGTGCCCACGGCCTGCCCGGCGAGGCTGGTGCCGGCCCCCCGCATTGTGAGGGGCACCCCGTCGGCCCGGCACGCCTCCAGCGCGAGGGCGAGGTCCTCGGGACGGGCCGCGCGCAGCACCGCGCGCGGCCGGCGGCGATAGATGCTGGCGTCCGCGGCGTACAGCTCGCGGGTGCCGATGTCGATCCTGAGATCACCGGCCACGCGGCGCTGCAGACGTCCGATCGCGTCCGGTACCCTCATAGGGCCCCATGGTAGAGGGGTGGCCGGGGAGGCCCCCGCCGGTGCGGCGGGCGGGCGCTCCCGGGCGGCCTTGCGGCCCCTCCGGGGCCTCGCTACTCTACCCGGGCTTTACGGCGTCCCGGTACTGCCCTGCGCGGCCTCATGGCCGCGCGTTTTGTGCCGGGGGCCGTACGTCCGTAGACCCCCCGCGGCCTGGCCGCTGCGGGAACCGGTGCCCGACAGGAGCGTTTGATGGCCAAAGAGAAGTTCGACAGGTCCAAGCCCCACGTCAACGTGGGCACCATCGGCCACGTCGACCATGGCAAGACCACGCTCACGGCCGCGATCACCCGGGTCCTCGCCGAGCGGTACGGCGGCGGGAAGGCCATCGCCTTCGACGAGATCGACAAGGCCCCCGAGGAGCGCGAGCGCGGCATCACGATCGCGACCGCGCACGTGGAGTACGAGACGGAGAACCGTCACTACGCCCACGTGGACTGCCCGGGTCACGCGGACTACATCAAGAACATGATCACCGGCGCGGCGCAGATGGACGGCGCCATCCTGGTGGTGTCGGCGGCCGACGGCCCCATGCCGCAGACCCGTGAGCACATCCTGCTCGCGCGTCAGGTGGGCGTGCCGTCCATCGTGGTGTTCCTGAACAAGGCCGACATGGTGGACGACCCCGAGCTGCTCGAGCTGGTGGAGCTCGAGGTGCGGGAGCTGCTGTCCGAGTACGAGTTCCCGGGCGACGACATCCCGGTCATCGCCGGCTCGGCGCTGAACGCGCTGAACGGGGACGCCGAGGCGGCCGAGGGCATCATCGCCCTCATGAAGGCGGTCGACGAGTACATCCCCGAGCCGGTCCGCCAGATCGACCTGCCCTTCCTGATGCCGGTCGAGGACGTGTTCTCGATCACCGGCCGCGGCACCGTCGCGACCGGCCGCATCGAGCGCGGGATCATCAAGGTCGGCGAGACCGTCGAGATCGTGGGCATGAAGCAGGAGACCGGCAGCACGGTGGTCACCGGCGTCGAGATGTTCCGCAAGCTGCTCGACGAGGGCCGCGCGGGCGACAACGTCGGCTGCCTGCTCCGCGGCGTCAAGCGCGAGGACATCGAGCGCGGCCAGGTGCTGGCCAAGCCCAAGAGCATCACGCCGCACACCAAGTTCCGCGCGCAGGTGTACGTGCTCTCCAAGGAGGAGGGCGGCCGCCACACGCCGTTCTTCCCCGGCTACCGTCCCCAGTTCTACTTCCGCACGACCGACGTCACCGGCGTGGTCCAGCTGGAGGAGGGCGTGGAGATGATCATGCCCGGCGACAACGCCACCATGGAGGTCGAGCTGATCCAGCCGATCGCCATGGAGGAGGGCCTCCGGTTCGCCATCCGCGAGGGTGGGCGCACCGTCGGCGCGGGTGTCGTCGAGAAGATCAACGAGTAGCAGCGCGACGTCCTGACCCCGCCCTCCCCCGCGAGGGGACGGCGGGGTTTCTCGTCTTTCCGGTCAGAGGCGCAAGGTGCAGCAGAACAAGATCAGGATCAGGCTCAAGGCGTACGACCACGAGCAGATCGACCGCAGCGCGGCCTCGATCGTGGAGACGGCTCAGCGCAGTGGTGCGACCGTCACCGGGCCCGTGCCGCTGCCGACCGAGCGCAACGTGTACGCGGTCATCCGCGGGCCCTTCAAGGACAAGGACTCGCAGGAGCACTTCGAGATCCGCACGCACAAGCGTCTCATCGACATCTACTCGCCCACCCCCCGCACGGTCGACTCGCTCATGCGGCTCGACCTGCCGGCGGGCGTCGACATCGAGATCAAGGCGTAGGGATGGCGGCGATCATCGGACGCAAGCTGGGCATGACCCAGGTGTTCGCCGAGGACGGCGCGCGCGTCGCGCTCACCGTCATCGAGGCGGGCCCCTGCCCGGTCACGCAGGTCAAGACCGCGGCGACGGACGGCTACGAGGCCGTCCAGCTCGGCTTCGGCGCCGTGCGGCCCAAGCTGCTCAACAAGCCCGAGCTCGGGCACCTGCGCCGGGCCGGCGCCCCCCCGGTGCGCCACCTGCACGAGTTCGACCCGTCGGAGCTGGACGGGGCCCTCGCGGTGGGTGACGTGGTCACGGTGGAGGGCTTCTCCTCCGGGCAGATGATCCGGGTGACCGGCGTCTCCAAGGGCAAGGGCTACGCGGGCACCATCAAGCGCCACAACTTCAAGCGCGGCCCCAAGTCGCACGGCTCGCACAACATCCGCCAGCCCGGCTCCATCGGCGCCGCGGCCTGGCCGGCGCGCGTGCAGAAGGGCCTGCGCATGAGCGGGCACATGGGCGCCGCCACCGTCACCCAGCGCGGGCTGCAGGTGGTCGACCGCGACCCCGAGCGCAACCTGCTGCTGGTGAAGGGCGCCGTTCCCGGCGCCGTCAACGGAATCGTGATCGTGAGGCCGGAATGAGCCCGCTGCCCCTCCTCGGGCCGGACGGCGCGGCCACGTCGGAGCTGGAGCTCAGCCCCGAGCTCGCCGCGCAGGCCATCAAGCCGCACCTGGTCCACCAGACGGTCGTCAACGAGCTGGCCCGGCGCCGCCGCGGCACGCACGCCACCAAGACGCGCTCCCAGGTACGGGGTGGCGGCGTCAAGCCGTGGCGCCAGAAGGGCACCGGCCGCGCCCGGCAGGGCTCCATCCGCGCGCCCCAGTGGACCGGCGGCGGCATCGTCTTCGGCCCGCAGCCCCGGGAGTACGGCGGCAAGGTCAACCGCAAGGTGCAGGTGCAGGCGTTCCGGTCGGCGCTCCGCGCGCACATCGAGCGCGGCTCGCTGGGCGTGATGGACGCCACCGGCTGGGACGCCCCCTCCACCAAGCGCGCGGCGGCGTACCTGGCGGCCGGCCCGGAGGCGCTGCAGGCGCGCCCGCTGCTGGTGGTCCTCGACGACCTCCAGGGTGTCGAGGCCCGTTCGTTCCGCAACCTGTCCGACGTCTACGTGCTGACGCCGGGTGAGCTCGAGACGGTCGACGTCGTCGCCGCGCACGCCCTGGTGGTGTCGCGGAACGCGTGGGACCGCCTCGCCGCCGCCGGCCGCCCGCGCGCGGCGACGGCACCGGAGGTGACGGCATGAGCGCGACGCTGCGCGACGACGTCCGGCGGGTGCTGATCCGGCCGGTCATCTCCGAGAAGAGCTTCCAGCTCGTGCAGGCGCACAACCAGTACACGTTCCGGGTCCTCGACTCGGCGCACAAGACGCTCGTCCGCCAGGCGGTGGAGGAGCAGTTCGACGTCACCGTCACGGACGTGCGGATCGTGAACGTGCGCTCCAAGCCGAAGCGGCGGGGCATGACCCGCGGCCGCCGGCCGGGGTGGAAGAAGGCCATCGTGGAGCTCCAGCCGGGCGACCGCATCGACCTGTTCGAGGGCGCATAAGTCATGGGCATCAAGACCTACAAGCCGACCTCGCCGGGGCGGCGCTTCATCACGACGTCCGACTTCGAGGAGGTCACCAAGACCTCCCCGGAGCGGTCGCTGCTGGCGCCGGTCAAGAAGTCCGGGGGCCGCAACAACAACGGCCGCATCACCAGCCGGCACGTCGGCGGCGGCCACAAGCGGCGCTACCGCATCATCGACTTCAAGCGGCAGAAGGACGGCGTGCCCGCCCGCGTCGCCGCGATCGAGTACGACCCCAACCGGTCGGCGCGCATCGCCCTGCTCCACTACGTGGACGGCGAGAAGCGCTACATCTTGGCGCCGCTGCGGCTGGCGGTGGGGGACACGGTGATGAGCGGGCCGACGGCCGACATCAAGCCGGGCAATTGCCTGCCCCTGCGCGACATCCCCGTGGGCACGATCGTGCACAACATCGAGCTCAAGAGCGGGCGCGGCGGCCAGATGTGCCGCTCGGCCGGCACGGGCGCCCAGCTGATGGCGAAGGAGGGCGACTACGCCACCCTCCGGATGCCCTCGACCGAGATGCGCATGGTGCACGTCGACTGCCGGGCGACCGTCGGGCAGGTCGGCAACGTCACGCACGAGAACCTCACCGGCGGCAAGGCCGGCCGCACGCGCTGGAAGGGCGTCCGCCCGACGGTGCGCGGCTCGGCCATGAACCCCGTCGACCACCCGCACGGCGGTGGCGAGGGCAAGAGCAACTCGGGCCGCCACCCGGTGACGCCGTGGGGCAAGCCCACGCACGGCTACCGCACGCGCGGCAAGCACAAGCTCAGCCAGAAGTACATCGTCCGCGGCCGCAAGCGCGGCAAGCACACCGAGGGGCGGTAAGGAAGTGGGTCGCAGCGTCAAGAAGGGACCGTTCGTCGACGCCAAGCTGATGAAGCGCGTCGAGGACATGAACGGGGCCGGCGAGAAGCGCATGATGCGCACCTGGTCGCGCTCCTCCACCGTCTTCCCGGAGATGGTGGGGCACACCATCGCCGTCCACGACGGCCGCAAGCACGTGCCCGTGTTCATCAGCGAGAGCATGGTGGGCCACAAGCTGGGCGAGTTCGCGCCCACGCGCACGTACCGCGGCCACGCCGGGTCCGACCGCACCTCGAAGATGCGCTGAGATGAGCCAGAACCCCGCCACCGCCACCGCCACCGCCCGTTACGTCCGCTGCTCCGCGCGCAAGGCCCGGCTCGTCGCCGACCTCGTGCGCGGCAAGGGCGTCGCCGAGGCGCAGGCGATCCTCGCCTACAACACCCGCGCGGCCACCGAGCCGGTGCGCAAGGTGCTGCAGTCGGCGATCGCCAACGCGGACCACAACGTGGGCCTCGACGTCCGCGACCTGGTGCTCAGCCGGGTCACGGTGGACGAGGGCCCGACCATCCGGCGCTTCCGCCCGCGGGCCCAGGGCCGCGCGACGCGTATCAACAAGCGCACCTGCCACATCACTATCGGTCTCGCGCCCGCCTCGGCGCTGAGCCAGCGGTAGCGAGGGGAGACTCGTGGGTCAGAAGGTCCATCCCGGCGGCTTCCGCCTCGGCGTCATCAACGGGTGGCGCTCCAACTGGTACTCCGAGCGCGACTACGTCGGCTTCCTCGAGGAGGACCGGCGCATCCGCGGCCACATCCTCGGCAAGCTCAGCCACGCCGGCCTGTCCGCCATCAACCTGAAGAAGGACCCCCAGAAGCTGGTGGTCGACATCTTCACGGCGCGGCCCGGCATCGTGATCGGCAAGAGCGGCACCGAGGTCGACGCCCTGCGGCGCGAGCTCAACCGGATGACCGGCAAGACCATCCAGGTGAACATCAACGAGATCAAGCGGCCCGAGCTGGACGCCAAGCTGGTGGCCCAGTCGATCGCCGAGCAGCTCGAGAACCGGGTCAGCTTCCGCCGCGCGATGAAGCGCGCCCTCACCTCGGCCATGCGGTCGGGTGCCCAGGGCGTCAAGATCCAGTGCGGCGGCCGCCTCGGCGGGGCCGAGATGTCGCGGTCGGAGCACTACTCCGACGGGCGGGTGCCGCTGCACACGTTGCGCGCGGACATCGACTACGGCTTCCACGAGGCCAAGACCACGTTCGGCCGCATCGGCGTCAAGGTCTGGATCAACCGCGGCGAGGTGCTGCCCGAGGGCGTGGTGGACTCGCGCGGGCGCACGGACCTCGACGCCGCGCCGCCCCCGCGCCGCCCGCGGCGCGACCGGCGGGGCCGTGACGGCGGCGACCGCGGCGGCCGGGGCTCCGGCGGCGGCGGGGGCCAGGGAGGGGGTCGCTCGTAATGCTCATGCCCAAGCGCGTCAAGCACCGCAAGCACCACCGCGGCCGCCGCGAGGGCCTGTCGCGGGGTCACCAGGAGCTCTACTTCGGCGACTACGGCCTCAAGGCCCTGGAGCCGGCGTGGATCACCAACCGTCAGATCGAGGCGGCGCGTATCGCGATGAACCGTCGCATCCGCCGCGGCGGCAAGATCTGGATCAACGTGTTCCCGCACAAGCCGGTGACCAAGAAGCCGGCCGAGACCCGCATGGGTTCCGGCAAGGGCTCGCCCGAGTTCTGGGTGGCGGTCGTCAAGCCGGGTGCGGTGATGTTCGAGCTGTCGGGTGTCGCCGAGCCGCTCGCCCGTGAGGCGATGCGCCTGGCGGCCATGAAGCTGCCGATCAAGTGCAAGTTCGTGACGCGAGAGGACCAGTAGTGAAGGCCGAGGAGGCACGGGGGCTGTCGGACGAGGAGATCGCGGTGCGCCTGCGCGACGCGCGGGACGCGATCTTCAACCTCCGGTTCCAGCACGCCCAGGGGGCGCTCGAGCGGACCAGCGAGATCAGCGTGCGCCGTCGCGAGATCGCGCGCCTGCTGACGATCGCCCGCCAGCGCGAGATCGCGTCCGCCGGGGAGGCCCGCTGATGGCCGTCACACCGCAGGAGTCCGTCGCACGCCGCAAGGTGCGCCAGGGGGTCGTCGTCAGCGCCGCGCGCGACAAGACGATCACCGTCCGCATCGACACGGCGGCGCCGCACCCCATCTACAAGAAGACCGTGCGCCGGTCGTCCAAGCTGCACGCGCACGACGAGCGCAACGACGCCGGTGTCGGCGACCTCGTGCGCGTCGTGGAGTGCCGGCCGCTGTCGGCCCAGAAGCGCTGGCGCCTGGTCGAGATCGTCGAGCGGGCACGGTAGGGGGCGCGACGTGATCCAGGCCGAGACGCGACTGCGGGTCGCCGACAACACCGGTGCGCGTGAGATCCTGTGCATCCGGGTCATGGGCGGGTCCCAGCGCCGCTACGCCCGGGTGGGCGACGTCATCGTGGGCACCGTCAAGAACGCCACGCCCAACGGCGCCGTCAAGAAGGGCGACGTGGTCAAGGCCGTGGTCGTCCGCACCAAGAAGGCGTACGGGCGCGAGGACGGCACGTTCATCGCGTTCGACGAGAACGCGGCCGTCATCATCGACAACGCCAGCAACCCGCGCGGCACCCGCATCTTCGGGCCCGTCGCGCGCGAGCTGCGTGAGCGGAACTTCATGAAGATCATCAGCCTCGCGCCGGAGGTGCTGTAGTGCCGGCGCGCATCAGGACCGGCGACACCGTGATCGCGATCGCCGGCAAGGACAAGGGCAGGACCGGCACGGTGCTCGAGGTGCGCCCGAGCGAGAACCGCGCGGTGGTCGAGGGCCTGAACATCGTCAAGCGCCACACCCGGCCGCGGCCCCCGGCCGAGCCGGGCGGCGTCATCGAGAAGCCCGCGCCCATCCATCTGTCCAACCTCGCCCTCGTCGACCCGGATTCCAAGGGCCCGACGCGGGTGCGGTTCGAGGAGCACGACGGCCGCACCGTCCGGGTGGCGGTCAAGAGCGGCAAGAGGATCGACTAGGCATGGCCGAGCAGACGACGGCGGGACGCGCCCGCCTCAAGACCGTGTACGAGGACGAGGTGCGTCCCAAGCTGCAGGAGGAGTTCGAGTACGCCTCCGTGATGCAGCTGCCGCGCATCCAGAAGATCACGCTCAGCATGGGCGTCGGCGAGGCCAAGCAGAACAGCAAGGTCCTCGACGAGGCCGTCGCGCAGCTGACGCTGATCGCCGGGCAGAAGCCCGCGATCACGCGTGCGCGCAAGTCCATCGCGCAGTTCAAGCTGCGCGAGGGCATGGCGATCGGCTGCAAGGTGACGCTGCGCGGCGCACGCATGTGGGAGTTCTACGACCGGCTGGTGTCGGTCGCGCTGCCGCGCATCCGTGACTTCCGCGGCGTCAACCCCGACGGCTTCGACGGCCGCGGCAACTACAACCTGGGCCTGCGGGAGCAGACGATCTTCCCGGAGATCGACTACGACCGCATCGACATGGTGCGCGGGCTCAACGTCACCATCACGACGACCGCGGCCACCGACCGGGAGGCGCGTGAGCTGCTGCGCCACCTGGGCATGCCGTTCCGCGCCGAGGGCTACTCGGCGGAGGAGCTCGCGCTCCGCCGCCGCCGCCGGATGCGCAGCCGCGGTCGCAACGCGGGCAAGAGACGTCGGTAGGGGAGAAGAGTGGCGAAGACCAGTCTGCGCGTGAAGGCCGCGCGCCCGCACAAGTACAAGACCCAGAACTACACGCGCTGCCTCAACTGCGGCCGCCCCCGGGCGGTGTTCCGCAAGTTCGGGCTGTGCCGCATCTGCCTGCGCTCGCACGCCAACCAGGGTGTGATCCCGGGCATGACGAAGGCGAGCTGGTAGCACCATGCTGACCGACCCGATCGCGGACATGCTCACGCGGATCCGCAACGCCAACCAGGCGCTGCACGACACCGTGGACATGCCCCTGAGCAAGATGAAGGTGAGCATCGCGCAGCTGCTGCAGGAGGAGGGCTACCTCGCCGGCGTGGACGTCGTGGACGACCGCACGCTGCGCGTGCGGCTGCGCTACGACAGCCAGCGCCGCCGGGTCCTGTCCGGCCTCAAGCGCGAGTCCAAGCCGGGCCGCCGGGTGTACCTGGCCGGCAAGGACGTCCCGCGGGTCCTCGGCGGTATGGGGATCGCGGTCTTGTCGACGTCGCAGGGGCTCCTCACCGGGCACGAGGCGCGCCGCCGGGGTCTCGGCGGCGAGCTGGTGTGCACCGTCTGGTGAGGCCCGCCCCGCACAGTGGAGTGAGGACGAAGTGAGCCGTATCGGACGCGCACCGATCCCCGTCCCCGACGGGGTGACGGTCGAGATCACCGGACAGAGGATCGCGGTCTCCGGCCCCAAGGGGCGGCTGGAGCATCAGGTCGTGGTGCCGATCACGGTCGCCCAGGAGGACGGGGTCCTGCAGGTCTCCCGCCCCACCGACCGCGGTCCCCACCGGGCCCTGCACGGGCTCACGCGGACCCTGGTCGCCAACATGGTCGAGGGCGTCACCAACGGCTTCAGCAAGCGCCTGGAAATCGTGGGCGTCGGCTACCGCGCGCAGCTGCGCGGCCAGAGCCTCGAGATCGCCGCCGGCTTCTCGCACCCGGTCACGGTGGAGCCGCCGGCCGGCATCACGTTCGAGGTGCCCGCGCCGACCCAGGTGGTCGTGTCGGGCATCGACAAGCAGGCGGTCGGCGAGATCGCCGCCAAGATCCGCGCGGTGCGTCCGCCCGAGCCCTACAAGGGCAAGGGCATCCGGTACCAGGGCGAGACCGTGAAGCGCAAGGTCGGGAAGAGGGCGTAAGGGCCATGGGGCAGATCACTCCGGAACAGGCGCGTCAGCGCCGCCACCGGCGCATCCGCGGTACGGTCACCGGCACCGCCGACCGGCCGCGCCTCTGCGTCTCGCGCTCCAGCAAGCGCATCTACGCCCAGGTCATCGACGACAGCCGCGGGCACACGCTGGCGGCGGCGGGGTCCGTCGAGGCCGACCTGCGCGGCCTGTCCAAGTCGGAGGCCGCCGAGGCGGTGGGCCGGCTGGTGGGCGAGCGCGCCCGTGCCGCGGGCATCGACCGGGTCGTCTTCGACCGGGGCGGCTACAAGTACCACGGGCGCGTGAAGGCGCTCGCCGACGCGGCCCGCAGTGCGGGCCTGACGTTCTGAATCGGAGGACGGGTGGCGGACACGCGCCGTAGGGCGAAGATCAACTCCGACGGGCTCGAGCTCAACGAGCGCGTCGTCCAGGTGAACCGGGTGGCGAAGGTCGTCAAGGGCGGCCGGCGCTTCTCGTTCTCCGCGCTCGTCGTGGTCGGCAACGAGGTCGACACCGTCGGAGTGGGCTACGGGAAGGCCAACGAGGTCCCCGTCGCCATCCAGAAGGCCGTCGAGGACGCCAAGAAGAACCTGTTCCGGGTGCCCAAGTACCGCACCACGATCACCCACCAGGTGCTCGGGCGGCACGGGGCCGGCCGGGTGCTGCTGAAGCCCGCCTCGGAGGGCACCGGCGTCATCGCCGGCGGCGGCGTGCGCGCGGTCCTGGAGCTCGCGGGCATCCGCGACATCCTCAGCAAGTCCCTGGGCACCTCCAACCCCATCAACCTGCTCGCGGCGACCGTGGACGGCCTGAAGTCCCTCCGCACGCCCGAGGAGGTCGCCGACCTGCGCGGCAAGCGCGTGGACGAGCTGCTCGGCGGCACGCAGCGCGTGCCGGCGGCGGTCGGCGCCGACGGGGACGGGGAGGCCGGCGCGTGAGCACCGTCCGCGTCACCCAGGTGCGGTCGCAGATCGGCACGCAGGACCGGCACCGCGGAACCCTGCGGGCGCTCGGGCTGGGCCGCATCGGCAAGACTGCCGAGCACCAGGACTCGCCGCAGCTGCGCGGCATGCTGCGGATGGTGTCGTCGCTCGTGAAGGTGGAGGAGGTCGGCCGTGGCTGACGAGACGCCGGTGGACCCGGACGAGATCCGCCTCGACCGGCTCGCGCCGCCCCCGGGCTCGCGGAAGGACCGCAAGCGCGTCGGGCGGGGGATCGGCTCCGGGCGGGGCAAGACCTCCGGCCGCGGCACGAAGGGCCTCGGGGCCCGCTCGGGCGGCACGGTCCACGGCGGCTACGCCGGCGGCCAGATGCCCGCCTACATGCAGCAGGGCAAGCTCCGCGGTCCCAACCACAAGAAGTCGATGCCGATGGGCCCGTTCCGCACCTACACGGTGCCGGTCAACGTCGGGCAGCTCGAGGTCTTCGACGGCGGCGCCGTGGTGGACGTCGCGGCGCTCGAGGCGCGCGGCATCGTCAAGAACAACACCAACCGCGGCTACCCGGTGAAGGTGCTGGCCGAGGGCGAGCTCACCCGCGCGCTCACGGTGCGTGCGCACGCGTTCAGCGCGGCCGCCCGTGCCAAGATCGAGGCGGCGGGCGGCACGGCCGAGGTCATCGGCCAGGAGCAGCCGTAGCGGCGACGCGGGGACGGTCGCGCCTCGGCGCGACCTCCGGCGGCCGGCGAAGGGGGGCGGGATGCTGAAGTCGATGGGCAACGCGCTCAGCTCCCCCGAGCTGCGCAAGAAGCTGCTGTTCACCGCGTTCATCCTGGCGCTGTTCCGGCTCGGCTCGTACGTGCCGGTGCCCGGCGTCGACCTGGAGGCGCTGCAGGAGGCGATCGACAACCGCGGCAGCCGCCTGCTGGACTTCCTCAACCTGTTCGCGGGCGGTGCGCTCACCCGCTTCGCGGTGTTCGCGCTGGGCATCATGCCCTACATCACCGCGAGCATCATCATCCAGCTGATGACGGTGGTGATCCCGCGCCTCGAGGAACTCCAGAAGGAGGGCGAGGCCGGGCAGCAGAAGATCACCCAGTACACGCGGTACTTCACGGTCGTGCTCGCCGCGGTGCAGTCGGTGGCGTACGTCCTGTACTTCCGGGCGCAGGACGCCCTGCCCGACTTCACCTGGGGACGGCTCTACCTGATCGTGATCTCGCTCACCGCGGGCACGACGCTGGTGATGTGGTTCGGCGAGCTCATCACGCAGCGCGGCGTGGGGAACGGCATCTCGCTGCTGATCTTCGCGAGCATCGTGGCCGCCGTGCCGTCGGCGCTGCGGGGTTGGGCCGAGCTGCCGCCGCTGACGCAGGTGATCGTGTTCACGATCGCGGTCCTGGTCGTGCTCGGCGTCGTCTTCATCAACGAGGGCCAGCGCCGCATCCCGGTGCAGTACGCCAAACGGGTGGTGGGACGACGAATGACGTCCGGCGGCCAGACGTACATGCCGATCCGCGTGAACATGGCGGGCGTGATCCCGGTCATCTTCGCGGCGTCGGTGGTGATCCTCCCCGCCACGTTCGCGGAGTTCGGCGGCCGTGGCTCGGTGTTCGAGTCGATCTCGAACTACCTCGCGCCGGGCTCCTGGTACTACATCATCTTCGAGGCGATCCTCATCGTCCTGTTCACGTACTTCTACACCGCGGTCATCTTCAACCCGGTGGAGCAGGCGGACAACCTCAAGAAGTACGGCGGCTTCATCCCCGGCGTGCGCCCGGGACGGCCCACGGCGGTGTACCTCGACCGGGTCATCACGCGCCTGACGCTGCCCGGCGCGGTGTACCTCGCGGCGATCGCGGCCTTCCCCAGCATCATCTTCCGGTATCTGCCGGAGTCGAACGTCTTCTTCGGCGTCCTCGGCGGCACCTCGATCCTCATCGTCGTGGGCGTGGCCCTGGACACCATCCGCCAGATGGAGGCCCAGCTCATGATGCGCTCCTACGAAGGTTTCCTCCGATAGCCCGCCTGGTCTTCCTCGGTCCCCCCGGCGCCGGCAAGGGCACCCAGGCCGAGCGCCTGCGCGCCGACCACGGGCTGCTCCACCTGTCCACGGGCGACCTGCTGCGCGCCGCGATCGCGCAGGGCACGCCGCTGGGGCGGGAGGCCAAAGCGTTCATGGACCGCGGCGACCTGGTGCCCGACGCGGTCGTGATCGGAATGATCCGCGAGCGCCTCGACGGGGGCGACGCCGGGTTCCTGCTGGACGGCTTCCCGCGGACGCTGGCTCAGGCCGAGGCCCTCGACGCGCTCCTCGCCGAACTCGGCACGCCGCTCGATGCCACGCTCGCGCTCGAGGTCTCGCACGACGAGCTGGTGCGGCGCCTGGGCGGCCGGTGGATCTGCCGGCGCTGCGGCCGCTCGTTCCACGAGACGTCGGCGCCGTACGACCCCGAGTCCGACCCGTGCCCCGCGGGCGGCGGCGCCTGCGACCTGTACCAGCGCGACGACGACCGGTCCGAGGCCGTCGAGAACCGCCTGCGCGTCTACGCCACCCAGACGCAGCCGCTCATCGACTACTACGACGCCCAGGGCCTGCTGCGACGCATCGACGGCGAGCGGGACCCGGACGCGGTGTATGGCCAGATCACGTCGGCCCTCGCGCGCCGTTAGGGCCCTGGCCCGGCCCCCGCGGCGCACCGTCGTCGGCATCCCCAAGAGTCCCGGGGAGATCGACGCGATGGCGGCGTCCGGGGCGCTGCTCGCCCGCGTGCACGACGTGCTCGCCGGCGAGGTGCGCGTGGGCGTGTCCACGCGGCACCTGGACGAGATCGCTGAGCAGGTGATCCGCGACGGCGGCGGCGTGCCGGCCTTCAAGGGCTACCGGGGCTTCCCCGGCAGCATCTGCCCGTCGCTCAACGACGAGGTCGTGCACGCGATCCCGTCGGACGAGGTCGTCCTCGCCGAGGGGGACGTGCTGTCGCTGGACTGCGGCGTGGTGCTCGACGGCTGGGTGTCGGACGCGGCGCGCACGCACGCGGTGGGGGAGGTCGCGCCCGAGGCGCGCCATCTCATCGAGGCCACCCGGGAGGCGCTCGCCCGCGGCATCGCGGCGGTGCGTGCCGGGGGCCACGTGGGCGACGTCGGGCACGCGGTCCAGAGCCACGTCGAGGGCCAGGGGCTGACGGTGGTCGAGAGCCTGGTGGGCCACGGCGTGGGCCGCTCGATGCACGAGGAGCCGCAGGTGCCCAACCACGGCACCCCGGGGACCGGGCCCGAGCTGGTGGAGGGCCTGGTGATCGCCATCGAGCCGATGGTCAACATCGGGGGCCCGGACGTGCAGCTGGCCCCCGACGGCTGGACCGTGACCACGCGCGACGGGAGCCTGTCGGCCCACTGGGAGCACACGGTCGCGGTCACCGCGTCCGGCCCCCGCGTGCTCACGGGTGGGCGGGGCGCATGAGGGCCCGCCGCCCCGCGGCCCCGGCTGCCGCAGCAGCTGTGGTAAGATACCGGGCCGCTCGCGGGCCCCTGCCCGCGTCCGGCGTTTCTCCTCACCCGGCGCACGCCGGGTGTCGTCTGTCCGGGGGAGTTCAGTGAAGGTCCGCCCGTCGGTGAAGCCCATGTGCGAGAAGTGCCGCGTCATCCGCCGGCACGGCAAGGTGATGGTCATCTGCCAGAACGTCCGCCACAAGCAGGTTCAGGGGTAGCGATGGCACGAATCGCAGGAGTCAACATCCCCCGCGAGAAGCGGGTCGAGATCGGCCTCACGTACATCTTCGGGATCGGCCGGCCCACGGCGAACCGCGTGCTGGGGCAGACGCAGATCGACCCCGACACGTACGTGCGCGATCTCACGGAGGAGGAGGTCGGGCGCCTGCGCGACGTCATCGAGAAGGCCCTCATCGTCGAGGGTGATCTCCGGCGCGAGCGGGCCAACGACATCAAGCGGCTGATGGAGATCGGCAGCTACCGGGGTCTGCGCCACCGGCGCGGGCTGCCCGTGCGCGGTCAGCGCACGAAGACCAACGCGCGCACCCGTAAGGGTCCCAAGAAGACCGTCGGCAAGCAGCGCAAGAAGAAGTAACGGGAGTTCATGTCACGCCAGAAGGTCACCCGCGGCCGCACGCGTCGGCGCGCGCGGAAGAACATCGCCGTGGGCCAGGCCCACATCAAGACGTCCTTCAACAACACGATCGTCACGCTCACCGACAAGGGTGGGAACGTGATCGCGTGGGAGACGGCCGGCTCGGCCGGGTTCAAGGGCTCGCGCAAGAGCACGCCCTTCGCGGCCCAGGTCACCGCCGACTCCGCCGCCCGCAAGGGCATGGAGCACGGTCTCCAGAAGGTGGACGTCTACGTCAAGGGCCCGGGGTCCGGCCGCGAGACCGCGATCCGGTCCCTGCAGGCCGCCGGACTGGAGGTCACCTCGGTGACCGACGTCACCCCCGTCCCGCACAACGGCTGCCGCCCGCGCAAGCGGCGGCGCGTCTAGGGGGCGTCGATGGCGCGTGAGACCGGCCCGCAGTGCCGCCAGTGCCGGCGCGAGGGCGAGCAGCTGTTCCTGAAGGGCGCCAAGTGCTACACGCCCAAGTGCCCCGTGGTGCGCCGCCCGTACCCGCCGGGTGAGCACGGCCGCGGCCGCATCCGTCAGAGCGAGTACCTGCTGCAGCTGCGCGAGAAGCAGAAGATGCGCCGCTTCTACCAGGTGCTCGAGGCGCAGTTCCGCCGCTACTACGACAAGGCCAGCCGCCAGCCGGGCATCACCGGCGAGAACCTGCTGCGCCTGCTCGAGCTCCGGCTCGACAACGTCGTGACGCGGCTGGCGTTCGCGTCGTCGCGGCGGGAGGCCCGCCAGCTGGTGCGGCACGGCCACTTCCTGGTCAACGGACGCCGCGTGGACATCCCCAGCTACCAGGTCCGTCCGGACGACGTCATCACGGTCAAGACGAACTCCGCGGCCGAGAACGTCATCCGGCAGAACACCGAGCTCGTCAGCTCGCTGCCGCCGTGGCTGCAGGCCGACCACGACGCGCTCACCGGCAAGATCCTGCGCGCCCCCGAGCGCGAGGAGATCGACACCCCGGTGCGCGAGCAGCTCATCGTGGAGCTCTACTCCAAGTAGTCACCGCGCGTCCCGCACGCGATGGTCCCCGGCATCGACGCGAGAGCCGGGGGCCGATGCGGCGGGCGCGCTCATCGCGTCGGGTGGTGCCTCCGGCCGACGCCGGAACTCAAGGATCGGTGCACGTGATCGACGTCCAGTCGCCCCGCATGACCTACGAGCCCGTCTCGGACACCCTCGGGGTGTTCGAGGTCGAGCCCCTGGACCGTGGCTTCGGCCACACCTACGGCAACAGCCTGCGCCGCGTGCTGCTCTCCTCGCTGGAGGGCGCGGCGGTCACCTCCGTGCGCATCGAGGGCGTGCAGCACGAGTTCACGACGCTGCCGGGCGTCCGTGAGGACGTGACGGACATCATCCTCAACCTGCGCGGGCTCATCTGCCGGCTGCACGGCGAGCTCGACGAGATCGAGGTGGAGCTCACCAAGTCGGGCGAGGGCACCGTCACGGCCGCGGACATCTCGTGCCCGGCCGACCTCGAGATCCTCAACCCGGACCTCGAGCTCGCGAACACCACGGGCAACGCCAACCTCGAGATGATCCTCACCATCGGCCGGGGTCGCGGCTACGTGCAGGCCGAGGGCAACAAGGGGCCGAACACGGTCATCGGCGTCATCCCCGTCGACTCCAACTTCTCGCCGGTGCGGCGCGTGCGCTACGACGTGAGCTCGGCCCGCATCGGCCAGCGCACGGACTACGACAAGCTCACCATCGAGGTCGAGACCGACGGCAGCATCGACCCGCGCGGCGCGATCGCGCAGGCGGCCGAGATCCTCATCGGCCGGCTGGCGATCTTCGCCGACCCCGAGAGCGCGCGGCTGCTCGGCCAGGCCGAGCCCGAGGAGGAGCGCCCGGGCGGCAACCTCCACGACATCATGATCGAGGAGCTGGAGCTGGGCGTCCGCTCCTACAACTGCCTCAAGCGCGTGGGCGTCGAGACCATCGGCGACCTCATCTCCAAGACCGAGGCGGAGCTCTCCGCGATCCCGAACTTCGGGAAGAAGAGCATCGAGGAGGTCAAGGAGAACCTGGCGGCGCACGGGCTCGGCCTGCGCCAGGAGTAGTCGGACCACTCTCGCAAGGAGGAGACCCGGTGCGTCACCAGCGCAAGGGCCCGAAGCTCAACCGCTCGAGCGCGCACCGCGCGTCGCTCGGGGCCAACCTCGCCACCGCGCTGCTGACGCACGGGCGCATCCAGACGACGGCGGCCAAGGCGCGCCTCGCGCGCGGCGTCGCCGAGCGCGCCATCACGCTCGCCAAGGGCGGCACCCTGCATCACCGCCGCCAGGCGATCGCGCTGCTGCGCAACAAGGACATCACCTACCGGCTCTTCAACGAGATCGGTCCGGCGTTCCGGGATGTCAACGGCGGGTACACGCGCACGCTCAAGCTGGGGCCCCGCCCCGGCGACGCGGCCGAGATGGTCGTGATCGAGCTGACGCGTGAGGTCGGCACCGCCGCCTAGCGCACACGGGGGCGGGGCGCCGGCGACGGCGCCCGCCGCCACCCTCCGCCTCGCCGTCGAGTACGACGGCGCGGGCTTCGCCGGCTGGGCCGCCCAGCCGGGGCAGCGCACCTGCGAGGGCGTGCTCGCGGCGGCGCTCGCGACCCTGCTGCGGGCGCCGGTGGCGCTGCGCGTGGCGGGTCGCACCGACGCGGGCGTGCACGCCACCGGGCAGGTCGTGAGTCTGGCGGCCCCCCCGGGGGTCGAGCCGGCGCGGCTGCTGCGCGGGCTCGCCGGCGTGCTGCCGCCGGACATCGCCGTTCGCGAGGTCGCCCTGGCCCCCGCGGGCTTCGACGCGCGCGGCGACGCCCTCGGGCGGGCGTACGAGTACCGCGTCCTGCGGGGCCCGCCGAGCCCCCTGCGGCGCGCGCGGGTGCTCCACCATCCCGGGCCGCTGGACGTCGGGCTCCTGGCGGAGGCCGCGCACCGCGCCGAGGGGCGGCACGACTTCCGCGCCTTCACGCCCACCGACACCCAGCACGTGTTCTTCCACCGCACGCTGCGGTGCTGCCGGTGGGACGAACGCGGCGACGAGCTGGTGCTGCGGGTCGAGGCCGACGCCTTCCTGCGCCACATGGTGCGGATCCTGGTGGGGTCGATGCTGCTCGTCGGGCGCGGCCGGCGGGATGCGGACTGGTTCTCCGGGCTGCTGGAGGGGGCGCCGCG
>DATMJR010000189.1:0-4632 GCA_035553775.1 Miltoncostaeaceae bacterium
CCGAGGGACCGGACCGCCGCGCGCCGCCCCTCCCACGCCCACGGCGGCCGCACGCTGCTGTGGCTGGTCCTGATCCTGGCGGTCGGCGGGCTGCTGGCGATCGCGGCGGTCCGGTCCCTCGGCGGCGGCGACGCGGAGCAGGCCCCGGAGGTCGCGGCCACCACCACCGCGACCCCGACCGGCCGGATCACCTTCCCCGAGGGGCTGCGACGCGAGGAGATGGCCGACATCGTGGCGCGGGAGCTGGGGGTGCCCCGGGAGCGGTACCTGCAGCTCACGGCGCCCGGGGCGCGGGGCCGGCAGCTCGCGCGGGCGGATGCGCCGCGCTCGCTGGAGGGCTTCCTGTTCCCCGCGACCTACGACGTGTTCCCCGGGACGACCGCGCAGGACGTCGTCGACCAGCAGGTCCAGGCCTACCGCGACCGCACGGACGGGATCGACTACTCGTACGCGCGCAGCCGCAACCTGACGCGCTACGACGTGCTCATCCTCGCCTCGATGATCGAGCGCGAGGTGCGCGTCCCGGCGGAGCGGCCGATCGTGGCCGCCGTGATGTACAACCGGCTGCGGGCGGGCATGCGCCTCGACATCGACGCCACCGTGCAGTACGCCCTGGGCGAGTGGAAGCCGGAGCTCACCGCGAGCGACCTGCAGACCGACTCGCCCTACAACACCCGCCGCTACGGGGGACTGCCGCCGGGGCCGATCTGCAACCCGGGCAGCGCGAGCATCGCCGCGGCGGCGCGCCCCGCCCGCGTGGATTACCTGTACTACGTGGCCCGCGCCGACGGCACTGGACGCCACTACTTCGCCCGCACGGCCGCGGAGCACGCGGCGGCGATCGCCCGCGCGCGGGCGAACGCGGGCGGGTGACGGCCGCGGGGATCTCGGCCCGCACGCGCGTCGCGGGCATCATCGGGTGGCCCGTGGCGCACTCGCTCTCGCCGGCGATGCACAACGCCGCGTTCGCCGCGCTCGGCCTGGACTGGCGATACGTGGCCTTCCCCGTGCCGCCCGACCGGGTGGCCGAGGCGGTGCGCGGCCTCGCGGCAGCGGGCGTGGCGGGCCTCAACGTCACGATCCCGCACAAGACGGCGGTGCTGGAGGCGTGCAGCGCCGTCTCCCCCGCCGTGGAGGCGATCGGCGCCGCCAACACGCTCGTGCCGGACGGCGCCGGCGGCTGGCGGGCGGACAACACCGACGCGCCGGGTTTCCTGCGCGCCCTCGACGAGGCCGCGCCCCTCGACCTCGCGGGACGCTCCGCGCTGCTGATCGGCGCCGGCGGAGCCGCCCGCGCGGTAGCCTTCGCGCTGCGCGGCCGCGGCGCCCGGGTGCGCGTGTCGAATCGCACCCCGGAGCGCGCGCGCGCGCTCGGCGACGCCGTCCCCTGGGGGCGGCGCCCCCTGGAGGACGCCTGCGCCGACGCCGCCCTGGTCGTCAACTGCACCAGCCTGGGCCTCCGCGGGGACGGGGTGCCGGAGGAGCTGCCCCTCGGGTCGCTGGGCCCGGGTCACGTGGTGGCCGACGTCGTATACCGGCCGGGCGGCACGGCCTGGTTGCACGCCGCGGCTGCGACCGGCGCGCGGACGGTTGACGGGCTCGGGATGCTGCTGCACCAGGGCGCCGCGGCCTCCGTGCAGTGGACCGGGGTCGACCCCCCGGTCGAGGTGATGCGGCAGGCGCTCGGGACGTCCTGACGCCCGCCCGCACGCTGCGGAGAACGGATGTTGCGGTGACAGGAACCGCCCCCTACCGTCCGCGCCGTGGACATCCTCGGGCGGGACGGGCAGCGGGCGCGCATCGCCGACCTCGCGCGGCGCCTGCGCGACGGTGTCCCGGGCCGGCTCGTCGTGGCCGGTGAGGCCGGGATGGGCAAGACCGCGCTGCTCGCGGCGGCGCGCGCCGAGGCGGCGGACCTGCGGGTGGTGGCGCTGACAGGGGTCGACGCCGAGCAGGAGCTCGCCTTCGCGGGTCTCACGCAGCTCGTGGGTCCGCTCGCCGCCGACCTCACCGCCCTGGAGGGCACTCCCGCCGCGGCCCTGCGCGCCGCCCTCGCCCTCGGGCCGCCGGTGGCCGCGGACCGCTTCGCGGCGTACACCGGCCTGCTGGCGCTGCTGGCGCGCGCGGCCGCCCGGGGGCCGCTGCTGATCCTGGTGGACGACGCGCACTGGCTGGACGCCTCCAGCGCGGAGGCCCTGGCGTTCGCCGTGCGCCGGTTGGAGGACGACCCGGTGGGGCTGCTGGTGGCCACGCGCCCGCCCGTGCCCGCGTGGGTCGCGGTCCTGGGCGCCGAGGCGATCACGCTGGGGCCCCTGGAGGACGCGCCGGCCGGCGCGCTGCTCGACCGGGTCGCGCCGGATCTGGTGCCCGACGTCCGCGCCCGCCTGCTGCGGCTGGCGGCCGGCAACCCCCTCGCGCTCGCCGAGCTGGGGCGTGCCCTGGACGACGGGCAGCGCGCCGGACGCCGCCCCCTCTCGCCCGTGGCGGCGGGCGGGGCGCTCGCCGAGTCGTTCGGGCGGACGCTCCAGGCGCTGCCCCCGCCCACCCGGCAGGCGCTGCTGCTGGCCGCGCTGGCGGCCGACGACGACCCGCCCACGCTGGCGGCCGCCCTGGACACCGCGGGCCTGGCGAGCTCCGAGCTCGCCTCGGCCGTGCACGCCGGCGTGCTCGCTCCCGACGGCGGCTTCCGCCACCCCGTGCTGCGCGAGGTGGTGCGCGCGTCGGCGTCGCCCGCCGAGCTGCGCGCGGGGCATCGCATCCTGGCCTCGGTCCTCGAGCCGGGCCGCCACGGCGCGGCGCGCGCCGCCCACCTGGCCGCGGCGGCGCTCGGACCCGACGAGGGGACGGCCGCCGCGCTGGAGACCGCGGCGCAGGAGGCCGCCGGCCGCACGGCGTACGGGACGGCGGCCGACCTGCTCGCCCGCGCGGCGGCGCTGTCGCCGGCGCCGGAGGCGCGGGCCCGACGCCTGCTCGGCGCCGGCTACGCCGCCTTCGCCGGCGGGAGGCCCGGCCGCGCGTCGGCGCTGCTCGACGAGGGACTCGCGCTCGCCGAGGACGGGCCGCTGCGCGCCGCCCTCGCCCATGCACGGGGACTCGCGGGCCTGCTCAACGAGCCCCTCGACGACGTGATGGCGCACCTGGTGCGCGAGGCCGCCCGCGCCCGGGACGCGGACCCGGCGACGGCCGTCGCGATGCTGGGCGACGCGGTGCTGACGCGCACCATGGCCGGGCAGTGCGACCGCGCCGCCGGCCTCGCCGCCCGGGCGCGCGCCCTCCTGGCGCCGGGCGTCGCGGCCCCGCCGACGCTGTGGGCGTACCTCGCGGCCGCGCACGTGCTGGCCGGCGAGGTCGCCCTGGCCGAGGAGGCGCTCGCGGCGCTGGAGGCCGCGTCCGCGGGTGTCGATCCGCTCGGGCCGGGCGGGCACGCCCTGGTGATCGCCGCACAGCCCCTGGAGTGGACCGGGCGCCTCACCCGGGCCGGGGCCCTGCTGGACGGCTGGGTGGAGCGGGCGCGGTCCGCGGGCGCCGTGGCGTTCCTCGGGCTCGCCCTCGGCTTCCGGTGTGAGTGGGGCTTCCGCGCGGGCGACTGGAACCGCGGCGCCGCCGACGCGCGCGAGGCGATGGTGCTGCTGCGCGAGAGCGGCCAGGCGGGCACGGTGGCGTTCACGGCGTGCAACCTGGCCCTGATCGAGGCGGGCCGCGGCCGGGAGCGGGAGGTGCGCGACCTCACCGCCGAGGCCGAGGGGCCCATCGCCGCCGGCGTCGGCTCACTCCACGTCTACCGGCAGGCGGCCCTGGGTCTGCTGGCCAACGGGTACCGCCGGGGGCCGGAGGCCGTCGACGCGCTCGCGCCGCTCGAGGAGTACACGCGGCGCCACGCCCTGCGGCATCCGGCCGTGGTGCCGTGGCAGCCCGACCTGGTGGAGGCGTACCTGCGCACCCGCCGCGTCCCGGACGCCCGCCGCGTGCTGGCGGTGCTCGCCGAGCAGGCGGCGCGCACGGGCGACACCTGGGCGCGCGCCGTGACCGCGCGCGGGCGCGGGATGCTGGCCGCCGACTTCGACGCCCACTTCCGGGAGTCGCTCGCGCTGCATGCACGCACCGAGGTCCCGTTCGACGCCGCCCGCACGCGCCTGCTGTACGGCGAGCGCCTCCGGCGGGCGCGCCGCCGTGCCGAGGCCCGCGCCCAGCTCGAGCGGGCGCTGGCCACCTTCGAGCGCCTGGGCGCGGCACCCTGGGCCGAGCAGGCGCGCGACGAGCTGGAGGCGGCGGGCGCCGTGCGCCGCGGGGAGGCCGCGCCGCGCCGGGCCGAGCTCACGCCACGCGAGCTGCAGGTGGCCCTCGCGGTGGCCGACGGCCTGCGCAACCAGGACGTGGCCTCCCGGCTGTTCGTGTCGGAGAAGACCGTGGAACGGCACCTGTCGACCGTCTACGCCAAGCTCGGCGTGCGCTCGCGGGCCGAGCTCGTGGGGCGCCTGGCGGACGGCGGCGCGCGGAACCCCGTCCCGGGCTGAGGCGCGGCGCTGCGGCGCCTGCGCCGCCACCCGGAACCGCCCGGCGACGGCGGATCCGGCCCGAGGGGTTATCGGATCGTGGGAACGCGCCGACCATGGAGGGTGCCCCCAGCAGAGG
>DATMJR010000190.1:0-6311 GCA_035553775.1 Miltoncostaeaceae bacterium
CCGCTCAGTTCCTCCTCGACCTCCTTGACGAGTACGAGCGCCTCACCGGCCGGACCGCCACCTACCTCGACCAGCCCACCGCCGCCCGCCTGCTCGCCCTCACGTCCTGACAGACGGCGAGGCCCGCCGCTGCGCACCAGCGACGGACCCCGGGAGCCGTACCCGCACAGCCTACCGAAGGAGCCACGAATGACCACCACCCGACACCTGAGCGCGATCTCCCCCGACCCCTCCCCCGGCGAGGTCACCCTCACCGAGTTCGCCGTCAGCCTCGGCGACCACGTCACCGACGCCCGCACGGTCCTGTGGACCGTCGTCAGCACCGACGAGCACGGCGACACCCGCCGCGTCATGTGGGGCCACACGACCCGCGCGCAGGCGGTCGAGGCCGCCGCGCAGGTCAAGGCCCTCCTCGAGCTCGAGGGCCGCCCCGTCACCGTCGCGGTCGCCCGCGTGGTCGTCGAGTTCGAAATCCGATGACCGCCACCGAGGAGTGGCGCGCCATCCCCAGCGCCCCGGGCTACGAGGTGAGCAACCTCGGCCGCGTGCGGTCCCTGCGCCACCGCTACGGGCTGCGCCGCCAGCCGAAGATGCTGGCCCTCCAGCTCGTCCACGGGTACCCGAGGGTCAACCTCTACAGCGGTGGCTCGTACCGGCCGCGCAGGGTGCACCACCTCGTCGCGGAGGCGTTCATCGGCCCGCGACCCGAGGGGCTGATCGTGCGGCACCTCGACGGGACGCGCGACAACAACGTCCCCGAGAACCTCGCCTACGGCACCCTCAGCGAGAACACGCAGGACTGCCTCGCGCACGGGCACCACGTCCAGGCACAGCGGACGCACTGCCCCCAGGGCCACCCCTACGACGAAGAGAACACGCACCACTTCCGCGGCTGGCGCCGCTGCCGCACCTGCCACAACACCCGCCGCCGCGAGAAGTACGCAGCGGCCAAGCTCGCCGCCGAGGCGTCGTCGTGACCCCCCTCGAGCCCCGCGACGTGGGCCGGGCCTACGACCACAGCACCGCCGTCGCGGCGTGGCGGGCCGAGCAGGAGCAGGCCGACGACCTCGACGCCTGCTGGTGCGGCTACCCCCGGTGCGCCGGCCAGTGCGACGAGCCCGCCGACACCGAGCCGCTCTTCACCTTCGAGGAGGCGTCGTGACCGCGCAGTCCTGGTCCCCCGGCGAGCCCCGCAACGACCTCCCCTGGTCGCTGACGCTGCTGCTCGGCTGCGTCCTCGGCGTGCTGTTCGCCGCCGTCCTGAGCGTCGGGATGGACGTCGTCTGCCGCTGGCACGAGGGCGAGCCCGGCGGCCCCTCCTACTGCCAGGAGGGGTGGCGATGACGGCGGGGAGTGAGCCTTACCGCTCGCACGGAGCGGACCTGATCGCAGCCGAACGGCAGCGCCAGATTGAGGCCGAGGGCTGGACCCCTGAGCACGATGCCGAGCACGACCGCGACGACCTCGCCTGTGCCGCCGCCTGCTACGCCACCCCTCCCCACCTGCGCCCGTTCAGCGGCGAGCCGCCGGGTGGTCCGGCTCGGTGGCCCTGGGAGCGACGTTTCTGGAAGCCGACACCGGACGACCGCGTGCGCGAACTGGTCAAGGCGGGCGCGCTCATCGCCGCCGAGATCGACCGCCTGCGGGCGGTCGCTAACGACCGTGAGGGGACCACGTGCGAGCACGACTGGATGGAGCGCGGCACTCCCGGCGGCCGCTGGCAGGAGTGCTTCCTGTGCGGCGAGCAGCGCGACGTGCCAGCACCCGCTAGCGACAGGACGGGCGGTGAGCACGATGGCGACTGAGCCTTATGGAACGCCACCCGTGCTCTACACCACGACCCGATGGATGCGCAGTAGCAGCGTCCGACCGGACTCCGAGCCGTGCATCGAGCGTCGCTGCCGAGAGACTGGCGACGGGACGCACATCTTCTGCTACACGAACGACCCTGAGGTCGAGGGCAGCCTGCTCGAAGGTGCGCCCGAGCATCTGAGTGACGCCAAGTACTGGCTGCACCGGGCGCTCGCACAGTTCCCCGAGGGGACACGGGTGCGGATCACGGTCGAGGCCGAGCCCGCACGACGGGCGGTGTTCGCGGACGCTAGCGACCGCACGACGGGCGGTGAGCGCGATGGCGACTGAGCCTTCCCGCGCGCCCTTCGCGACGGATGAGTACGCCGACCGCCTGACTCGGGCTGCCGCCTCCTTGCAGGCGCTTGCGGACGAGATCGCGCACGACGACAGCCCGGAAGGTCGGGCGTACCGGGCAACTGAGGGCAGCACCCGCCGCCACGCGCGCCTTCTCGGCAAGCGGGAGGGCGTCCTGCTCGCGCTCGACTACCTCCGTGACTACGAGCCGCCGCCGTCTAGCGACCGCACGACGGGCGGTGAGCCCGATGGCGACTGAGCCTTCTGATCGCCTGACGCGAGAGATGCTGCTGACAGCGATGGACAAGGTGCGGGACGCGCGGGTCACCATCTGCATCGGCTCTGACCAGCACGTCTTCCACCCGGCCGAGGTCGAGCGGGGCGGGTGGGCGCGCTGCGCCAACTGCTTCGGCACGGTGTACCTGCCGACGCCTAGCGACCGCGGGACGTCGTCGTGACCCGCCTCGTCAGCCTCCCCGAGGCCGCCTTCGTCCTCGCCGCCACAGTGGTCGGCGCGGTCCTCACCACCGGCGTCTGCCTCGTCCTGCTCGCCTTCGCCGAAGACGTCGAGGTCGACTGCGGCGACGACGGCGGGGACCTGCCGGCGTGGCTGGGACGGTGCGCATGACCGTCACCATCGGCTCGCTCTGCTCGGGCTACGGCGGCCTGGAGATGGGTCTCTCCCTCGCCCTCGGCGACACCCGCACCGCGTGGCACGTCGAGTACGACAAGCACCCGTCAGCGATCCTCGCTCATCGCTTCCCCGGCGTCCCGAACCACGGCGACGTCAAGACGACCGACTGGCACGCCGTCGAGCCCGTCGACTGGCTGACCGCCGGCTACCCGTGCCAGCCGTTCTCCCACGCCGGACTCCGAAAGGGCGCCGATGACCCCCGACACCTCTGGCCGGGCGTGGCGCACGCCATTGGCGTACTACGACCCCGAGGCGTGCTGCTGGAGAACGTCCGGGGCCATCTTTCCCTCGGACTGGCCGACGTCCTCGCAGACCTGTCCGCCCTGGGGTATGACGCGCGCTGGGGAGTTGTACGAGCTGCCGACGCCGGCGCTCCCCACGGCCGAGCCCGCATCTTCATCGTTGCTACCGACGCCGGCGGTCAACGACATGGGCGCGGCGTACACCCCGGAGCAGTGGGACGCCTGGACGGCCCGGATGCAGGAGAAGCACGGGAACGGGAACGGGCACGGGCGGTCGCTGGAGATCGAGGCGCAGCGGCTCCTGCCGACGCCGACGGCGGACAACTCGCGCGGCCTGCCGCAGCCGGGGACGGACTACGCCTCGCTGCCGAACGCGGTCCTGTCGCTGCTGCCGACGCCGACGGCAATGGACGCGCACGGCTCGAGGGGCTACCAGCCGGACGGGACGCCGTACACGGCAACAGCCGGGGTCACGCTGACGGACGCGGCGCTGTCGTCGAGTGGGGCGCATACGGCCCCGCGGTTGCGCGATGGGAAGCCGTCCTCGGACGACCCGCTCCCCGGCCAACTGAGCCTGGACGACGCGGGGAGCGACTGAGCCCCCGCTTCGTTGAGTGGATGATGGGCCTGCCGGACGGGTGGGTCACCGAGGTGCCGGGGCTGCCGCGCAACGCGCAGCTCAAGGCGCTCGGGAACGGCGTCGTGCCGCAGCAGGCCGCGCTCGCGTGCCGCCTGCTCGGCGTCGCACCGCTGGCGGTGGCCGCATGACCGGCCTCACCGACCTCTGGACCGTCGCCCTGTGGGCGCACGCCCTCGCCGCCCTCACCGTCCTGCTGCGGGTGTTCCGCGCATGGGCCGGTGGTGCGCCGTGACCGCCAAGAGCGAGAGCCCGCTCCAGTTCGCCCGCCGGGTTGGGATCGACGTCAAGGGCGGCGAGTTCCTGCTGTGGACGTCGCTGGTGCAGCCCGCGTTCGAGGCGTACTGGCGAAAGCGGGTCGAGGACTCCGCGGCGGTGCGGCGTGGGGAAGCGCCGCCCGCGGGCGAGGTGGCGGCATGACCGACCTCACGACGCTTCGGGATCGACTCCTGACGCGATGCACGTGGTGTGGCGACTGGGTCTACGGCAAGCAGCCCTGCGCGTGCTGCGGGCGGGTCGCGGGCGACACCGTCAACCAGCCGGAGAGGCGCCCCAACATCGGCAAGAGGGGTGCGGCGTGACCTGGCTCGAGTACGAGCGCGCCAACGCCCGCGCCCGCTACGCCTACCGCAACAACCCCCTCGCCGCGTCGCAGCAGGTGGCGCTCGGGGTCATCCTCCGCGAGCTGCAGCTCGGCCAGATCGACGCCCCGACGTCCTACGCGATGCGCCGCGAGGTCGAGCGGTGGGGGCGGCCGTCCTACCACCACACGAACGACCGGCTCGGGATGCACCCCGAGCCGGTCAGCGAACCCACCACGACGAAGGAGTCCGCCTAGCCATGTTGACACGACCACAGGTCGAGGCCCTGCTGAGGCCGATCAACCCCCGCCGGGTCCTCAAGGACAACAAGGGGATGAGCCACGTCTCGCAGCAGGACGTCCGCGCCCACCTCACCCGCATCTTCGGCTTCGGCGGCTGGTCGACCGAGGTCATCGCCCTCGACCTCGTCCGCGAGGACCCGGGCAAGGACCGGCAGGGCAAGGACAAGGGCTGGGCCGTCACCTACCGCTGCGTCCTGCGCCTGACGGTGCGCGACCCGCAGGGCCAGGAGCTCGCCCGCTACGAGGACGCCGCGACCGGCACGAGCCCGAACCTCCCGACCCTCGGCGACTCACACGACTTCGCCGCGAAGGTCGCGGTGAGCATGGCGCTCAAGCGGTGCGCGACGAACCTCGGCGACGGCTTCGGCCTGTCGCTCTACAACAAGGGCCAGACCGACCCGCTGGTCATCGGGACGCTCGTGATGCCCGACGGTCCCGGCAAGGACGCGCACGACGAGGTCCCGCAGCAGGTCAGCATGGGCCACGACGACGCCGGCTCGCAGGAGGCGTCGTGACGCACCCCGTCCTCGCGGAGATCGAGGAGTGGGACCGGAACCGGCCGCGCTCGCAGCAGGTCGAGATCGGCGCGTCGGGGCTGTTCGGCTGCCGCGCCGCCGCTGTGCTCCGTCTCAACCGCGTCGAGGAGACCGACGCCCGCCTGCGGTGGGACGCCCTCGTCGGCACGGCGATCCACGCCGTCGCGGAGCAGGCCGCCGGCCCCGGCGTCCTCGTCGAGCACCGCCTCCCCTACCGCGGCGTCATGGCGACCATCGACCGCTACGACCCCGCCACCAAGACGCTCACCGACCTCAAGACGAAGGACAACCCCGCGGCCCTGCGGCGGGTCGCGCGATACGGCCCGTCGCGGCAGCAGATCGCACAGGTGATGCTCGGCGCCGCCGCGTTGCAGGAGGCCGGGCACGAGGTCGAGACGGTGGAGCTGCTCTACCTCCCCCGCATCGGTGACCCCGCCGAGGCGTACCTGTGGTCCGCCGCCCCCGAGCGGGAGATCGCCGACGAGGCCGTGGTGTGGGCCGAGAGGGTCAACGCCACCGCCCTCGACCGGAGCCACCTCGAGCCCGCCGAGATGGTCCGCGGCTTGCAGGACGAGGGCCTGTCGTTCTGCGAGCGGTACTGCGCCTACTTCACCGCCTGCCGCGGCGTGCCGCAGTGGACCGAGCTGGAGGACGTCCTGTGAGCGACGTCCTCAACCCCGTCGAGGTGGAGACCGCGATCCGCGACCTGAGCGGCCGGATCAGCCGTGGCGTGCGGGTGGTGTCCGACCGCTACAGCGAGTACCTCGCGGCCGAGCGCGCCTATGACCAGGCCTTCGCCCGGGCGTACATGAGCGCGGAGGGCGCGGCGCACGAGCGGAAGTACGCCGCCGAGCTCGCCACCGTCACCGAGCGGGAGCAGCGGGACCAGGCGGACGTGCTGTACCGCTACGCCGACCGCACGGCGAAGGCGCTGGAGAACGAGTTGCGCGCGATGCAGTCGATCGGCGCCTCGGTCCGAGCGATGTACGCCACGCCGCAGGGGGCGGGCCGATGACGCGCCCTAGTGAGCCTTCTGTCGCGCGGCGCGGCAGGGTTTGCGACTTCTGCAACAGCACATCCGACCTCATCGAGAAGCCCACGGGCGTCATGCGATGCGGTCGTCACCGGGGGCTGGACTCCCACGCAGGAGAGCCGATGGTGGTGGTCTGGT
>DATMJR010000191.1:0-2189 GCA_035553775.1 Miltoncostaeaceae bacterium
GACCTGGCCGCGCTGGGCGTCGGCTGCGGCGTGCACACGGGGGACATGTTCGTGGGCGCGCTGGGGACCGACGACCGCGTCGACTTCTCGGCGCTCGGCGACACGGTGAACATCGCCGCCCGGCTCGGCTCCATCGCGGGCCCCGGGGAGGCGCTGGTGAGCCGCGCGGCGTGGGAGGCGGCCGGCCGGCCGCTGCCGGAGGACGTGACCGAGGCGGTCACCGTGACGGGCCGCAGCGCGCCGCTCGACGTGGTGCGCCTCGCGCTCGCCGGGGGCGACGGCGCCGCCCCGGTGGCGGCGGGCGCCGGCGCGGGTCCGCCGGCCGCGGCCGCTCAGCGCACGAAGTAGACGACCGCCACCGTCACCCCGATCACGACGACCAGGGCGCGCAGCAGGTCGGGGTCCACCCGCCGCACGAAGCGGCCCGCCAGCACGCCACCCGCGAGCGCACCCACCGCCATCACCCCGGCGGCCGTCCACTCGACCCGGCCGCTGAACACGAGGAACCCCGCGGCCGCGACGTTGGCCAGGAACGAGGTGAGCTGCTTGAGCGCGTTGACCCGGACCAGGGTCTCCGGGAGCACCAGCGAGTAGAGCGCCAGCAGGATGATGCCGAGCCCCGCCCCGAAGTAGCCGCCGTAGACGGAGCCCGCGAGCGCGGCGAGCACGGCGGCCGCCGGGTGCGGCCGGTGCTCCTCCCCCTCGGCCAGCCGCCGCCGCACCCAGCGCTTGACCAGCGGGTCGGCGCCGATCAGCACGGCCGCGACCAGGATCAGCCACGGCACGAGGCTGCGGAACAGGTCCTCGCCGGTGACCAGCAGCAGGGCGGCCCCGGCGACGCCGCCGAGCAGGGCGGGAAGCGCCACGGACCAGGCGCGGTCGCGCTGCCCGGCGAGGTCGGCGCGCTGGGCCAGGGTGCCCCCGAGGTACCCCGGGGCCAGGGCGACCGTGTTGGTCACGTTGGCGCTGAGGGCCGGCACGCCCACGGCGGTGAGCGCCGGGAACGTGATCAGCGTGCCGCCGCCGGCGAGCGCGTTGACGCCGCCGCCCGCCACCGCGGCGACGGCGAGCAGCACGAGGTCCGCCGCGGAGAGCATCGCCCTACGCGGCGCCGCGCCCGGCGGTCGCCACTAGGACGCGGCGGCCTCGACGACCTCCTGCGGCGCCTCCTTCCAGAGGCGGTCCAGGCGGTAGAACTCCCGCGCCTGCGGGGTGAACACGTGCACCACGATGTCGAGGAAGTCCATCAGGACCCACTCGGCCTCGCTCTCGCCTTCCACACGGCGGGCCGAGATGCCGTGGTCCTCCTTGAGGACGCGTCGCACCTCGTCGGCCACGGCCTTGGTCTGCCGCGGGGTGTTCCCCGTGCAGACGACCATGTAGTCCGTGTAGTCGACGAGCCCGCGCATGTCCACCAGGACGATGTCGTGCGCCTTCTTGGATGCCGCGGAATGAGCTGCGGCCATCGCGATCTCGAGGGGGCTCGCGCCGACTCCTTCTCGTGAGGGTGGAGAACTCTGACGGCGAGGGTACGTCCCGCCTCGGACGTCTGCAACCCGGCGCTACCCGCCCGGGGCGATCGCGTCGGGTCCCGCGAGCAGGCGCTCCACCGCCCGCGGCACCAGGTACCGCACCGGACCCCCGGCCGCGAGCCGCGCGCGGATCATCGTCGACGACACCTGCACGATGGGCGTCTCCAGCACGTCGACCCGGCCGGGCGCCACGCGGGCGGCCACCTCGGCGATCCACGCGGAGTCGCGGTCGTCGCGCGGCATCACCGCCAGGCGCGCCAGGGAGAGGATCCGCTCCGGAGCGCGCCAGCGGGGCAGCGTCGGCAGCCGGTCGGCGCCCATCATGAACCACAGCAGCGCCCCCGGGTGCGCCTCGTGGATCGCCTGCAGGGTGTCGACCGTGTACGAGGGGCCCGGGCGGCTCACCTCGGCATCCGAGGCCCGCAGGCCGGGGTGCTCGGCGACGGCGGCCTCCACCATGCGCAGGCGGGTGGCCGCGGGCCACGCGGCGGGCGGGCGGTCGACCGGCGCGCCGCTCGGAACCAGCAGCACCTCGTCGAGCCCCAGCCGCCACCAGGCCTCCTGGGCGACGATGACGTGGCCGATGTGGGGCGGGTCGAACGCGCCGCCCAGCACGCCGATGCGCCGGGGCGCGGCCGGGCCGGAGGGGGCGTGGTC
>DATMJR010000192.1:0-2193 GCA_035553775.1 Miltoncostaeaceae bacterium
CACCACGCCGACCGCCCCGCAGGTTCCGACGGTCCCCACCACCACGACCCCGCCGGCCACCACCGGCGGCACCCCCACGGTCGCCCGTCCGGCGGACTTCCCCACGGCGGCCGAGCAGGACCTGCTCGACCGGCTGGAGACGGACATCCCGCCGCGGTGCACCCGCAGCACCGCCGAGAACGCGAGCACCGGGGTGACCGCCTCGGTGTTCTGCGACCTGCGCTCCGCCGACGGGGTGCTCGCCTACTTCGAGACCTTCCCCGACCGGCGCACGATGCTGGCGGTCTACAGCAGCCTGCGCACCGGCCAGGAGATCCGCTCGGACGTGCGGCGCTGCGACCGCGCCGGCGTCACCCTGCCCGGGGAGGGGCCGTGGAACGTGGGCGGCTCGGGCCCCAACCGCGGCCGCGTCATGTGCTTCCGCAGCCGCACCAACTTCTGGTACGTCTGGACGCAGGACGACGTGCGGGCGATGGGGTGGGCCTACGGCCCCCGGCTGCCGCGCGTGCGCGACTTCTGGATCAACCGCACCACGATCCGGTCGTAGCGGGCCGCAGCGCCCGCGCCGCCGCCGTCAGGCGCCGACGAGCACGGGGGACGCCAGCACGCGCCACTGCAGATCGGCCACCGCGCGCACCATCGCGGGCCGCGGCGTGAACTGCAGGGCGGCGCCGCCCGGGCGGGTGCGGGCGTCCACCAGGCCCGCGCCGACGAGCCGCGGCAGCGCGCGCCGCCAGACGTGCGCCGCCTCGTCCCAGGAGAGCCCGCAGCGCCGCTTGATCTGGGCCATCGTGACCCAGGTGCCACGGCTCTCGGCCAGGTAGGACTCCAGGCGCAGCTCTGCGCGTCGCATCGTGTCTCCGTCGTCGTGCGCCCGCACGGGCGCGCCGGCGCGCGTATCGGCCGGTCGCGGGGGCGGCGTGAGCGGCGCGCCCGGGGACGGCGCACCAGCCGCTCATCATTCCCGCCGCCGCCGCCCTTCGCAAGTCCCGTGGGCCGGAGGGTGGCGGACTCAGCCCGGCGGTGCGGGGGCCGCCGGCGTGAGGGCCGCCGTCACCAGGGCCAGGCACGGGGTGAGCGCGTCCGAGAGCGACGCGTCCACGCGCCCGGTGACCGCGTCGAGCACGGCCAGCCGGCGGCCGTCGCGGCGGCGCACCAGCCCCACGGCCACGGGGACGACGAGCGTCCGCACCGCCTCGACGCGCACCTCCTCGGTCCCGTCGGGCACCCCCAGGCGGGTGAGCTCGGCGACGGCCCGGGCCCGGGCGGCCGGCTGCACCAGCCCGGCGGAGCGGCGGGCGAGCGCGTCGAGGCGCTGCACGAGGGCGCTCGCGCGCACCTCGTCGGGGAGCGCGGGGGCGTCCAGCGCCACCGGGGCCGTGGTCAGGGGGGCGTCCGCCGCGGCGAGCACCGACCCCGCCACGGCGTCGACGGTGACGTGGACGTGGGCGACGCGCACCCGCCGTCGCACGCGCCCGGCCGGCGCGGCGCACGCCAGGGTCAGCTCGTGCACGGGCAGCCAGGCCGGCACGGCCCACTCCAGGCGCTCGCGTCCCAGGCCCAGCGCCCCCGCCACGTGCACGCGCAGGTGCCGGGCGGCGGCGGCGTGGTCCACCCGGCGCGCCAGGCCGTCGCCGACCGGCGCCGGCAGGGGCGCGAGCGCCCCGAGCGCCCGGCGCCCGAGGCGGGCCGCCAGATCGTCCGCCCCCCACAGGTTCACGCCGTGCGCGTCGGCGGCGCGTCCCGCCGCCGGGCTCCAGCCTCCGGGTGCGACCACCACGACCCGGTCGACGCCCAGCTCGTCGCGCAGCAGGCGGGCCCGGGCGATCACCTCGGTGCCCACCGGGGCGCGCCAGTGCTTGCACTCCAGCGCGACCCGCGTCGCGACGGCGCCGTCCTCGCGGGTGGCGAGCACGTCCACCTCGTGACGGGCGCCGGAGCCGCCCGTGCAGACGACGTTGCAGGCCACGTCCCAGCCCTCGGCGAGGAACACGTCGGCGACGGCGCGCTCCAGGGCGCGGCCGCGCGCCCAAGCGGTGGGGGCGCCGTGGGGCACCGACCCACGGTACCCGCGGCCCCCGACGTCCCCCGGAGGGGTTGCCGCGCCCCGGCGGCCGGCGCGGCCCCTACCGCAGCATCTTCATCACGGACCCGATGTCGAGCGCGCCCAGCCGGTCGCGCACGGACCCGCCC
>DATMJR010000193.1:0-3902 GCA_035553775.1 Miltoncostaeaceae bacterium
GGCCGCGAGGGGCGGCCGGTGGCCGTCGTGCTCGGCGACCTCGACGCGTTCAAGGCCCTCAACGACCGGCACGGGCATCGCGAGGGCGACCGCGCGCTGCAGGAGTTCGCGCGGCTGTGCCGCCTCCACCTGCCCGGGGACGCCTTCGTCGCGCGGGTCGGCGGCGAGGAGTTCGCGATCGTGCTGCCCGGCATCGGCGAGGGCGCCGCGGTGCTCGCCGCCGAGCGCCTGCGCCGCACGGTGGCCGACGAGCTGGCGGGGCCGGACGGCGTGCCCCTTACCGCGTCGTTCGGGGTGGCGGCGTTCCCGGCCCACGGCGGCGAGCCGGAGGTGCTGCTCGACCACGCCGATCAGGCGATGTACGCGGCCAAGCTGCTGGGCCGCGACCGGACCGTGCCGTTCACGCCGCAGATGCCGGTCGCCGTCGAGGCGGTCGCCCACGAGGAGCACCTGGAGGCGGTGCTGCTTCTGGCCGAGGCGCTCGACCTGCGCGACCCGAGCACCCAGGCGCACTCCGAGACCGTCGCCCGGCTCGCGGAGGAGCTCGCCGCCGGCGTCGGCCTCGCGCCCGACCGGGTCGCGCGCGTCCGCCTGGCGGGATTGCTGCACGACGTCGGCAAGATCGGCGTGCCCGACGACGTGCTGCGCAAGCCCGGCCCTCTCACCGACGAGGAGTGGGTCCAGATGCGGACGCACCCCGAGCTGGGGGCGCGCATCGTCGAGGCGTCCGGCCTGGGGGACGTGGCGCGCTGGGTCCTCGCCCACCACGAGCGGCCCGACGGGCGCGGCTACCCGTACGGGGTGGGCGGCGACGCCATCCCGCTGGAGGCGCGCATCCTGGCGATCGCCGACGCCTACGAGGCCATGACCGCCGACCGCCCCTACCGCGCCGGCATGGCTCCGGAGGCGGCGCTCGCCGAGCTGGAGCGGTGCGCGGGCACCCAGTTCGACGCGCGCCTGGTGGCGCTGTTCGCCCGCGGCGACGGCGCGCGCGCCGTGGCGCAGGCGCGGGCGGCCGCCGGCGCGCGCCGGGCGGTGCGCGCCGGGTAGGGCCCCTAGCTACCTCCCGTCGCGGTCCAGCCGGGCCAGCAGCGCCACGTTGCGGCGGTCGAACGCGTCGTCGCCGTCCGGCGCGTCCAGGAAGGCCGCGAGGATCTCCCGCCCAATGGGCTCGCTGGTGGCGCGCATCGACAGCGCCAGCACGTTGGCGTGGTTGTAGCGCCGTGCCATCCGGGCCGTCTCGGGGTCCGGGCACAGGGCGGCGCGGACGCCCGTGACCTTGTTGGCGGCGATCGAGGCCCCGGTGCCCGACCAGCACATCACGACGCCGCGCTCGGCGACGCCGTCGGTCACCGCCCGCCCCACGGCGGCCGCCACCTCGACCCACTCCTCGTCGCCCCCGGCCGGCGGTCCCACCACCTCCACCTCGTGCCCCGCCTCCCGCAGCGCGGCGACGAGGGCCCGGGGCAGGGGCCCGTCCTCGTCCGCCCCGATCGCGATCCTCACGGTCACCTCCCGGCCGCCGCCGGGGCGGCCCGCTACTGTCACCGGTCGTACCCGAGCATGGCGGATCGCGAGCGCATGATCATCAAGGGGGGGACCTTCGGTCCCGTGGCCACCAACACGTACGTCGTCTTCGCCGAGCGCGGGGCGCCGGCGCTGATCGTCGACCCGGCGATGGGCTCGGAGACCTGGGTGGAGCACACCCTCCGCGCCAACGAGCTGACGCCGCAGGCCGTCCTGGCGACGCACGGGCACTGGGACCACGTGGTGGAGGCGCACGTCTGGGACGCGAAGGGTCTGCCCCTGTGGGCCGGCGCGGGCGACGAGGACTGGTTGCGGGCACCCGCCCCCTTCAACCCGGCCCTGTTCGGCAACCCGCCCCCGACGCCGGGCGTCGAGCCGGCGCGGATCCTGGGCGAGGGCGACGAGATCGCCGTCGGCGACCTGCGCCTGACCATGCTGCACACCCCCGGCCACTCACCCGGCTGCTGGGTGGCGTGGGAGCGGGACCGCGGCGAGGCGCTCGTGGGGGACCTCATCTTCGCGCAGGGCATCGGGCGCACGGACTTCCCGCGCTCCGACCCGGCGGCGATGCTCCGCAGCCTCGACCGCGTGCTCACCGAGCTGCCCGCCGACACGCGCATCCACCCCGGGCACGGCCCGTGGGGGGTCACGCTGGCCGAGGCGGAGCCCTGGGCCCGGATGTTCATGTGATCGCAGGCGACGCGCACACGGGCGGGCCCACGCACGACGCGGTCATGGCCGCGCTGGCGGCCGTCACCGACCCCGAGCTGCGGCGCTCGATCGTGGCCCTCAACATGGTCGGCGACGTGCGCGTCGAGGGCGGCCGGGTGGACGTGCTGGTCAAGCTCACCGTCGCCGGATGTCCGCTGAAGGCGGAGATCCAGCGGCGCGTCACCCAGGCGCTCGTCGCCCTCCCCGGCGTGGAGACCGTGCACGTGGCGATGGACGCCATGAGCGACGAGGAGCGCCACGCGCTGCGTCACGGCGTCGCCGGCGGGCCCGCCCGCGGCACCCCCTTCACCCCGGGCTCGCGGACGCGCGTCGTCGGCATCGCCTCGGGCAAGGGCGGCGTGGGCAAGTCCAGCATCACGGCGAACCTCGCCGTGGCCCTGGCCCGCCGCGGCCACAGCGTGGGCGTCCTGGACGCGGACGTCTACGGCTACTCGATCCCCCGGATGATGGGCGTGCAGCGCCCGACGGTGATGGTCGACGACCTGATCCTGCCCGTGGAGTCCCACGGCGTGCGCCTCATCTCCATCGGCTTCCTCACCGAGGACGACTCGCCGGTGATCTGGCGCGGGCCGATGCTGCACAAGGCGCTCACCTCGTTCGTCACCGACGTCTTCTGGGACGACCCCGACTACCTGCTGGTCGACCTGCCCCCGGGGACGGGCGACGTGTCGCTGACGATCGCCCAGCTGCTGCCCACCGCATCGCTGGTGGTGGTGACCACGCCGCAGATGACGGCGCAGCGGGTCGCGCGGCGCGCCGCGGCGATGGCCCGCCGGGTGGACCTGCCCGTGGTCGGCGTGGTCGAGAACATGAGCTGGTTCGTCGCCCCGGACACGGGCGCCCGCTACGAGGTGTTCTCGGGCGGCGGGGGCGCGGCCCTGGCCGCGGAGCTCGACGTGCCGCTGCTGGGGCAGATCCCCCTCGAGTCGTCGGTGGCGCGCGCGGGCGACGAGGGGCTGCCCGTGGTGGCCGCGCGCCCGGACGCGCCCGCCGCGCAGGCCCTCGCGCGCACGGCGGACGCGGTGGCGGCGGTGGTGGGCGTGCCGGAGCCGGTCGCGGCGTCCGCGTAGCCGCGGGGGGATTGCGACGGGGCCCCGTGGGCACCGGGGCGGTTGGTAATCTGCGCGCCGCCGCACGCCGATGGTGCGTGTGGCTGTCGTCCGCCCCGAGGAGCCCCTTTTCCATGACCTACGTGATCACGGAGCCCTGCATCGGCACCAAGGACACGTCGTGCGCCGACGTCTGCCCCGTCGACTGCATCCACCCCGCCCCGGGCGAGGAGCACCACGAGCAGGCGACCATGCTCTACATCGACCCCAACGAGTGCATCGACTGCGACGCCTGCGTCGAGGCGTGTCCGGTGGACGCCACCATGTCCGAGGACGACGTGCCCGAGCAGTGGGAGATCTTCAAGGAGATCAACCGCGTCTACTTCGAGGCCGGGCACGAGGCCGGCGAGAAGATGGTCGCCGAGTACCTCGCCGCCAAGGGCTGATCAGGGCCGCGACGCCTCCAGCGGGTCGTCGCCCGTGGCGACCCGCAGCACCAGGGTCGCGATCATCCCGGTGACCGCCAGCACCTGACCCGCGCGCAGCCGGCGCCGCGCCGGGGGGGCGGGGAGGTCGTGGTCGTCGGTCACGGGG
>DATMJR010000194.1:0-13496 GCA_035553775.1 Miltoncostaeaceae bacterium
GGGCGGAGCGCGCCCGGGCGGAGCTGGGCGACGGGCGCGGCCGCGGCCGCCCGTCCGCGCCGTCTCCGGGCCCCGCCGCCCCCCTGACGGCCCGGGAGCGCGAGGTGGCGCGCGCGGTCGCGGAGGGCGCGACCAACCGCGAGGTGGCCGCCCGGATGTTCCTGTCGGACAAGACCATCGAGCGGCACCTCAGCAGCGTCTACCGCAAACTCGGCATCCGCTCGCGGAGCCAGCTGGCGCGCTGGATGGCCGCGGGCGGCGCGGAGGCCGAGGACCGGGCCGGGGCCGCGCCGCCGCGCTGATGTCAGGCCAGCGTGGCCTGGACCGAGATGTCGACGTTGCCGCGGAGGGTGTTCGAGATGGGGCAGCCCTTCTCGGCCTTCTCCGCCAGCGCCTGGAAGGTCTCCTGGTCGATCCCCGGCACCGAGCCCCGCACCGTGATGGCCGAGTCGGTCACGCGGAAGCCGCCGCCCTCCTTGGGGTTCAGCGACACCGTGACGCTCACGTCGAGCGAGTCCGGCGGCGACGCCTCGCGCCCGAGCGTCGCGGAGAACGCCATCGCGTAGCAGGAGGCGTGCGCGGCGGCGAGCAGCTCCTCGGGGCTGGTCCGGCCGTCCGCCTTCTCCACGCGCGAGGCCCAGGTCACCGGGTTGCTGCCGATGCCGCTGCTCCTGAACGTGACGGTGCCGCTGCCCTGCGTGAGGGCGCCCTCCCAGTGGACGCTCGCGGTGCGGTCGGCTGTCGCCATCGGTCTCCCCCTCGGTCGTGGACGCGCCCAGCCTAGCGGCGCCCGTGATCGCCGCGGGCGGGTGCCGGGGTACCCTCCCCCCGTGCTGCTCCACGACGTCGTCGCCCTCTCGGGCCAGGTCGCCGCCGCGTCCGCGCGCGGCGTCAAGGTGCGGCTGATCGCCGAGGCGCTGGCGCGCGTGCCGGCGGAGGAGCTGCCGGTCGCGGTCGCCTTCCTCTCCGGGCGGCTGGTGCAGCGGCAGATCGGGGTGGGGTGGGCGATGCTCGCCGATCCCCCCGCTCCCGCGGCGGTGCCCTCGCTCACGCTCGCCGAGACGGACGCACGCCTGGCCGCGATCGGCCGCCTCTCCGGGGCCGGGTCGGCCTCCGCCCGCCGCGGCGCCCTCGCCGACCTGCTCGGCCGGGCCACGCCCTCGGAGCAGGACTTCCTGCGGCGCGTGATGGCGGGTGAGCTCCGCCAGGGCGCGCAGGAGGGCGTCATGGTGGAGGCGGTGTCCCGGGCGGCCCAGGTGGACGCCGCGCGCGTCCGGCGCGCGCTGATGCTCGGAGGGGACCTCGGCGCCCTCGCGGCCCGGGTGCGGGCGGAGGGCGCCGGGGCCCTCGACGCGGAGGGGCTGCGCGTCGGCCGGCCGGTGCTGCCGATGCTCGCCGGCACGGCGTCCGACGCCGACGACGCCGTCGCGCGGCTCGGGCCTTGCGTCGTCGAGTGGAAGGTCGACGGCATCCGCGTGCAGATCCACCGCGCGGGCGACGAGGTCGCGCTCTTCACCCGCACGCTCGACGACATCACCGCGCGGCTCCCGGAGGTGGTGGCGCTCGCGCGCGCGCTGTCCGTGCGCGACGCCGTCCTGGACGCCGAGGCCATCGCGCTGCTGCCCGACGGGCGGCCGCGCCCGTTCCAGGAGACGGCGGCGCGTGTCGGCCGCCGCGTGCCCGGCGCCGAGGAGATCGCCCGCGTGCCGCTGTCGCTGGCGGCGTTCGACCTGCTCCACCTGGACGGCGCCGACCTCCTGGACCGGCCGACCCGGGAGCGTCACGCGGCGCTGGACGCGGTGGTCCCGGCGGCGGCCCGGGTGCCGCGCCGCGTGGTGGACGACGCCGCCGCCGCGCGCGCCTTCCTGGCCGAGGCCGTCGGCCGCGGCCATGAGGGGATGATGGCCAAGGGCCTCGACGCCCCGTACCAGGCGGGTGCCCGCGGCGGGGCCTGGCTCAAGGTCAAGCCGCGCCACACCCTCGACCTCGTGGTGCTGGCGGCCGAGTGGGGTCACGGCCGCCGCACGGGCTGGCTCAGCAACATCCACCTGGGGGCGCGGGACGCCGGCGGCGGTGGCTGGACGATGCTCGGCAAGACGTTCAAGGGGATGACCGACGACGTCCTGCGCTGGCAGACCGCGCGCCTGCTGGCGCTCGAGACCGGGCGCCGCGGCCACGTGGTGCACGTCCGTCCGGAACTCGTCGTGGAGGTCGCGATCGACGGCGTCCAGACCAGCTCCCGCTACCCGGCCGGGATGGCGCTCCGGTTCGCGCGCGTGCTGCGGTACCGGGAGGACAAGCGGCCCGAGGAGGCGGACACGGTGGAGACCGTGCGACGCATCCACCGGGCCGGTCACGGGGACGACGCGGAGGGCGCGCGGGAGCCGTGATCCGGGTGGCCCGGAGGGCCGTAGACACGGACGGCCCTCCCCGACGACCCCCGTCGGGGCCACCCCCAGGAGGATCTCGCATGACCATCGACCCCACGCGCGCCCAGTTCCTCAGCCGCGGCGCCAAGGGCGGACTGGCCCTCGTCGCCGGCGGCTCCGTGCTCGGCCTCGCGGTCGGGCAGGCCGGCGCGCAGACGCCGAGCGACGTGGAGATCGCGAAGCTCGCGGCCACCGCCGAGCTGCTCGCGATCGACTTCTACACGCGCGCGCTGCGCTCGCGGAAGTTCGCCGGCGACGAGCGCCGCTACCTCGCCGAGGCGCGCGCGAACGAGCGCGCCCACTACGCGGCGCTCGCCAAGCTGCTCGGCCCCGGTGCGCCGAAGGGCGTGAGCTTCCGGTACCCCAGGGGCGCCTTCGGGAGCCGTCTCGCGGTCGCCCGCCTCGGCGTCGCCCTGGAGACCGCCTTCGTGGGCGCGTACCTCGGCGCCGTCACCGCGCTCTCGAGCAACGAGCTGAAGGCGACGGCCGCGACCATCGCCGCGAACGAGTCGCAGCACCTGTCCGTGCTGTCGGAGATCGCCAAGGACGACCCGGTGGGGCCGGCCTTCCCGAAGGCCCTGACCGCCGCGCAGGCCACCCGCGCCGTCACGCCGTTCCTGGCGGCGTAGCCGGTCCGCCGTCCGCCGGCGGCGTCGCCTCGCGGGGGGCGCCGCCCGGCGGGCCGCGGCGCCCTGCCCTCGGGTGACCGAGGGGTGCCGCGCCGCCGGAGGGCCCGATCCGGGATTGCGGGCGGCCCGGGGCGGGGACCGGGGACGCCATGGCTGACGAGAATCCCCAGAACACGCCCGACGACGACCGCCGGCGCCCCAAGGGCGCCTACGGCTGGATGTGGATCGCGGTCCCGATCATCCTGCTGATCCTGGTCGGCATCGTCGCGGCGATCACCCTCGGGTCCGACGACTCCGAGCCCGTCGGGGCCGGATCGCCCGAACCGGAGATGGTGGACACGCAGACGGGCCCCGCCGTGGGGAGCGACCTCGAGGGCGAGGACGGCATCACGGACCCGGCGGCCGAGGTGACCGACACCGAGGCCGGCGGCGAGACCGCCCCGCCCGCCGGCGACACCGGCACGACCGGCGACACGGGTACCGCGCCCAGCGGTGACGATGCGGCGACCACGGGCGAGGCCGGTGCGGCGCCGGTCGGCGGCGACGCCCCCGCCGCCGTGCGCGAGGACCCGGTGGTCCAGCGCCTGGCCCGCGGACGCGACCTTCCGTTCACCGCGGGGCCGTGGCAGCAGCGCGCGTGGCGCGACAACGTCTACTCCCGCCTGCGCCCCCAGACGCAGGCGCGCGCCGAGCGGGTCCGCTACCGAAACGGATTCGGGATCCGCCTGCGGTAGGCAGGTGCGGGCCGGGCCGTCCGCGGCGGGGGGCACGATGGGAACATGCGTTCGCGTCGTCCGCCCCGCCTCGGCCGCCCGTCCCATGCCGCCCGGCCGTGGGTGGCGCGGGTGGCGGTCGCGCTGGTGCTGGTCGCCGGCGCCGCCGCGGGTCTGCTGACGGATCCGCCCCCCCGGCTGCCCGCCGCCGCGCTCGGCAGTCCCCTGCTGCTGCGCCTCGAGGTCGGCGCGGCCGCGGCGCTCGTGGCCCTGCTGGCGGCGGCGCTCGTGGTGCGCGGGCTGCTCGACGGTGAGCTGCCGCGGCGGTTCGGGCGCGAGGGGTTCGAGTGGCCGGTCGCCGAGGACCTCACCGCCGAGCTGGAGCGCCTCGAGAACCAGCAGCGGCTGGCGCGGCGCGCCATCGCCGAGATCGGGGAGGCGCTCGCCGACACCCAGCGACAGGTGGCGGCGATCACCCGGTGGATCGACGTGCACGGGGGAGGACGGACGTGAGTGGTACCGTGGTGCACATGAGCGGAGGGCAGCGGGCGCGACGCGATGGACGTCTGCCGTTCACGGCGGCCGACATGGAGCGCCGTGCCGCGCGCATCCGCCGCGGCACCGCCGAGTTCGCGGACCGCTCCGCGTCGTCCCACCGGGAGTCGGAGCGGACGCTGCGGCGCCTCGCCGCGCACCTCGGCCTGGACGCGGCCGCACTGCGGCTGGAGCCCCTGGCGGGCGAGGGGGGGCGGCCCCGCTAGGCCCGCGGGTCGCCGCTCAGCGCCGGGACAGCCCCACGACCGCGGCCCCCGCGGCGGCGAGACCCAGCGCCACCAGGCGGCGGTGACGGCTGAGCGCGAACCCCAGGCTCCGCCCCCGCGACCGGTCGCCGAACCGCCCGTGCGCCCCCGGGTCGCCCGGCAGCACGTCGAACAGGTTCCCCCCGCGCGGCGCGACCGGCGTCTCGGCCTGCTGCGACGAGAACCCGGTGCGGCCCAGGTACCGGTCCGCCACCAGCGGCGCGAACCGGCTGCCCCAGATGGTCTTCAGGGTCGCCGGCGCGACCATCAGGTGCCGGCGCCGGTGCTCGGCCGCCCAGACGACCGCCCGGGCGGCCACCTCCGGCTGGTAGATCGGCGGCACCGGCTGGGGCTGGCGGGGCATCCTGGTACGGCTGTGGTCGAACTGCGGGGTGTTGAGCGCGGGCAGGTGCACCAGCGTGACGTGGACGCCCGAGCCCTCGTGGAAGAGCTCGGCGCGCAGGGACTCCGTGAACCCGACCATCGCCGACTTCGCACCGCAGTAGGCGGCCTGCAGGGGGATCCCGCGGAAGGCGAGGGCCGAGCCGACCTGCACGATCACGCCGCGGTCCCGCGCCCGCATGCGGCGCAGCGCGGCCATCGTGCCGTGGACCGTGCCCAGGTACGTGACCTCGGTGGCCCGCCGCACCTCCTCGGGAAGGGTCTCGTGCACGGGCGCGAACACGGTCGTCATCGCGTTGTTCACCCAGACGTCGATCTCCCCGAGCTCGCGCTCGACGCGCGCGGCGGCGGACTCGACCGCGTCGGCGTCGGCCACGTCGCAGGGCACCGCCAGCGCCGCGCCGCCGGCCGCCTCCACGTCCCGGCGTGCGCCCTCCAGGCCGTCCGGTCCGCGGGCCAGCAGGGCGACGGCGTCACCGCGGCGGGCGAACTCCCGCGCCGTCGCGCGTCCCACGCCGCTGGTCGCGCCCGTCACCACGACGACGCGCCGCCCCTCGGGCGTCAGGAGCGCTCCTGACCGGCGTGATAGGCGAGCTGGAGGGCGTCGGACACGGCCACGACCGCGAACACGGCCGACGCGAAGCGGGCCGCGCGGGGTGCGGCGATGTGCGCCGTGAGCAGGGCCGAGGCCACCCACGGCGCCAGGCAGTAGGGGCACACGGCCAGCTCGCCCGCCGCCCGGCGCAAGCCGGTGCCCCGCGGGCGCTCCTCCACCTCGCTCGGGCCGGCCGGCCCCTGGTACTCGGTGAAGGGTGCGCGCAGGAAGCTGGTGACGCGGTCCTTCGCGAGGATCCGGCTGAGCTTGTGGGTCGCCAGCGCCACGAGCACCAGGTCGGCCGCGGCGAAGCGCGCCGGCAACCGCCGGCCCGACCGCTCCAGCAGCGCGAGCGTGCCCACCACCGCGGTGCCGAAGCCCGACGTCAGCACCGCGTACGACCGCAGGGGGCGCTCCTCGCCGGGCGCGTGGGCCTGCTCCACCGGTTCGACCGCGGGGATCGCCATGGGCCGCACCTACCCCCGTGGCTCCGCCGGCACACGGGCATCGGCGCGGGCGAGGGTCACCGCGGCGTTGACCAGGCCGACGTGGGAGATCACGAGCGGGGTGTTGCCGGCGGGCTCGCCGCCGGACGGGCTCGCCGCCTCGGGGAGCATGCCGAGGTCGTTTGCGCAGGCGAGGCCCCGCTCCATCACGGCGTGTGCGCCGTCGAGGTCGCCGTCCCGGGCCAGGCAGTCGGCGAGCCAGAAGGTGGCGGGCAGGAACCCCGCGTCCTCGTGGGCCCCCGTCCAGCGCCGCACCAGCCCGCCGGCGCCCAGATCCCGGCGCACCACCTCGACGGTCCGGCGCATCCGTGCGTCGTCCATCGGCAGGAAGCCCACCAGGGGCATCATCAGCACGCCGGCGTCCAGATGGTGCGAGCCGAAGGCCCCCGTGAACGCGCCGACGCCGTCGTGCCAGCCCTCGCGCAGGATCGTGGATCGCACGTGGTCGCGCAGCCGCGCCCAGCGCGCCGGATCCGCCCCGTCGCCGAGGTGCGGGGCGAGCGCGACCGCCCGGTTGAGCGCGACCCAGGACATCACCTTGGACACGGTGTAGTGCCGCTCGCCCTCGCGGCCCTCCCAGATGCCGCTGTCGGGGGAGCGGTGCTCGCGCGCCGCGCGCTCGGCGAGCGCCAGCAGGAACTCCCGGAGGTGCGACGCGAAGCCGCCCTCGGGCGGTCCGAGGTGGGCGGCGGCGTCCAGCACCTCCCCGGGCACGTCCACCTGGCGCTGCCGCCATGCGGCGTTGCCGACCCGCACCGGTCCGTCGTCCCGGTGGCCGCCGAGGTGGTCCAGGATGCGCTCGCTCAGGTCCCGCTCGCCGCCGACGCCGAACACGATCTGCAGGCGGTCGCGGAACGGGACGTCCCCCGCGACGCGGCTCATCCACTCCACGTAGTCGCGCACCTCATGGGGGCACCCGGTCACGGCGAGGGCGCGTGCCGTGAAGCTGGCGTCGCGCAGCCAGCCGTAGCGGTAGTCCCAGGTGGCGCCGCCGTGCGGCACCTCGGGCAGCGACGTGGTGGCCGCCGCCACCAGCGCCCCCGTCGGCGCGTGGGTGAGCGCGTGCATCAGCAGCATGCTCGCGTGGACCGCGTCCCGGTAGGGGCCCTCGTACGTCAGGTGCGTGTCGCTCCAGCGCTCCCAGGCACGCCGGGTGTCGCGCAGCGCCTCGTCCGCCGCCAGCCGGGGGACGTGACGGCAGGAGAAGCCCTGCCGGTGATGCACCACCGCCGAACGGCGTTCGCCGGCACGCACGCGCACCGCGCCGTGGGCCGTCGCGCGGGTGACCTGCAGCGGCAGGTCGGTGCGCAGCAGCAGCGCGTCCGGCCCGACGGTGGTCCAGATCTCGTCCCCGTCCGCCGCGAGCGGCGGCGTGACCCGCCCGTACTCCAGGCGCGGCGCGAACTCGACGCGCAGGTCCACCTCGCCCTCGAGCCCCTCCACCGTCCGGATCAGGGCGTGGGGGACGGTCCGTCCCAGCGCCTCGGCGTCGTCGACCGGGTCCAGCGCCAGGGCATCGGTGAGGCGCACGGCACCGCCCCCGGTGCGGAACGTGGTCTCCAGCACCAGCGTCCCCGGCAGGTAGCGGCGGCCGCAGGTCCAGGGGCCGTCCGGCGTGATCAGGAACCGGCCGGCGTCCGCGTCGAGCAGGCTGGCGAAGACGCTGCGCGAGTCGAAGCGCGGCGCGCACCACCACACCACCTCGCCGTCGCGGGCGACCATCGCGGCGCCGTTGCGGTCCGACAGCAGGGCGAGGTCGGCGACGCGCGGGAAGCCGCGCTCGGCGGGGCGGTCCATCCGGACGTGATCCCCTCGCGGCCCGGGCGGCACACGCGCGACCGGCGCGGGCGGCGTCGCCCTCGGCCGGGCGGCACCCCCCGGTCCCCCACGGGGAGGCGCATCGGACGCCGGAGGGGCGCGGCCCGGGCGCGGCGAGTGGCGGGACCCAGACTCGAACTGGGGACACCACGATTTTCAGTCGTGTGCTCTACCAACTGAGCTATCCCGCCGCGGCCACCGAACGGTAGGGGCCGGGCTGGGCGCCCGCAAGGCCCGCGGGGACGGGTCGCGGGGGCGGCGCGGAGGGTCGCTGCCATACTCGCCCCGTGGCCAGCCGGGGGCACATCCTCGTCGTCGACGACGAGCGCGCGATCCGGCGCCTGCTGCGCATGTACCTCACCGACGCCGGGTTCACGGTCGCCGAGGCGGCGGACGGCGACGAGGCGCTCGACCAGGTCCGGCGCGGGGGCATCGACCTCGTGCTGCTCGACCTCAACCTGCCGGAGGTGGACGGCTTCGAGGTCACCCGGCGCATGCGCGAGATCGCGGCCCTGCCGGTGATCATGGTGACGGCCCGCACCGAGGAGGCGCACCGCGTGACGGGCCTCGAGCTGGGCGCCGACGACTACGTGGTGAAGCCGTTCTCCCCGCTCGAGGTGGTCGCGCGCGTCAAGGCCGTGCTGCGGCGCGCCGCGGGGGCGCAGGATCCGGAGCGCCGGATCGCGCTCGGGGACATCGAGATCGAGCCGGCCGCCCGGCGGGTGAGCCGCGAGGGGCGCGAGGTCGACCTAACGCGCCTCGAGTTCGATCTGCTGCACGAACTGGCGGCCCACCCGCGGGTCGTCTACAGCCGCGAGCGGCTGCTGGAGAAGGTGTGGGGGTACCAATCCGCCGTGGGCGCCAAGACGGTGGACGTGCACGTGGCCAACCTGCGGCGCAAGCTCGGCGACGATCTGCCGATCGTGGCGGTGCGCGGGGTGGGCTACAAGATCGAGCCCGGACGGTGACGGCCGCGCCCCCCAGCGCCGCCGGGCGGCCACGGCGGCACGCCCTCCTCGGCGACCGCCTGCAGCCCACCAGCTACCGCGCGACGGCGGTCGTCGGCATCCTGGTCGCCTTCGCCGCGATCGCCCTGGTCGCCCTGGCGCTCAACAGCGTGATCGCGGCGCGGGCGCAGGACGAGGTCGAGCAGACGCTCGCGCAGCAGGCCGACGCGGTCGCCCAGTCGATCGTGCGCAACGGGCGCGCCGACGTGGCGGCGAGCCTGGCCGAGGCCAGCCGGTTGCTGCCGGACACCCGCGTGGTGGTGCGCATCGACGGCGTCGACCAGTACTGGACGCGGCCCCGGGGGGAGACGTTCGCCCGCGCCCGGGTGACGCGGGACTGGGCGACGGTCACGCTGGAGCGCGTCGACCCGGTGAGCGCCGTCGGCGGCTGGCTCCTGCTGGCGGTGGTGACCGCCGGCATCGGCGCCGCTGCGGCCATCGCCTGGATGGTGGGGGCCGCGCTCGCCCGGCGTCTGGAGGGGCGGCTCCGGGACCTCACGCTGACCGCGCGCCGGGTGTCGGACGGCCACCTGGAGGCCCGCGCGCGCGAGAGCGCGGACGAGGTCGGTGAGCTGGCGCGGTCCTTCAACCACATGACGGCGCGGCTGCAGGCGGCCGACGAGCGCCAGCGCGAGTTCCTGGCCGACGTCGCGCACGAGCTGCGGACCCCGGTGACGGCGATCGAGGGGTTCGCGACGGCGCTGGAGGACGGCACGGCCCGCACGGACGACGACCGGCGCGAGGCGGCGGAGTTCATCCGCGAGGAGGCCGCCCGGCTGCGCGATCTGGTGCGCGACCTGCAGACGCTGACGTGGCTCGACCTGTCCCCGCCCGTGCGCGCCGAGCCGGCCGACCTCGCCGAACTCGGCCGCGAGGCCGTGGCGCGCCTGTCGGCGCAGGCGGCGGCGCGCGGCGTCGTGCTGGAGGGCCCGGTCGGCCGCCTGCCCGTCGTCACCGACGAGGACCACGTCGCCACGATCCTGGCGAACCTCATCACCAACGCCCTGCGGGCGACGCCGGCGGGCGGGCGTGTGGAGGTGCGCGCCGGCGTGGACGGGGGCGACGCCTACATGACGGTGCGCGACACCGGGATCGGGATCCGCGAGGAGCACATCCCCCTGCTCTTCGACCGCCTGTTCCGCGCGGAGGCGTCGCGTTCCCGCGCCGACGACGCCGGCTCCGGGCTCGGCCTGTCGATCGTCAAGCGGCTCACACTGCTGCTGAACGGCCGCATCACCGTGCGCAGCCGGCCGGGGGAGGGCTCCACCTTCACCGTCTGGCTGCTCGGGGCCGCGGCCCGGGTACCCGTCGAGGCGCGCGCCACGGCATGAGGACGCTTCCGCTCGCCCTCGCCGGCGCGGGGCTGCTGGCCGTCGCCGCCCCCGGCAGCGCCGCCGTCAGCGTCCGCATCGACTCTGTGCGGGTGGTCGCCGCCGACACCCGCCGGCCCGCCCGGCCGCCGTATCGGCGCGGCCGCGCCTACGCCTACGTCGTGCGGTACCGCATCGCCGGCGATGCCCGGCTGCGTGTGACGCGGCGGGCGGAGCTCCGCACCCCCGGCGGCACCCTCATCGCCCGCATCGCGCCGCCGGCGACCATCGAGGAGCCGGGGCGCTACTTCGCCACGTCCCGCATCCCCGTGGGCCGGCGGGACCCCCGCACCGTGTACGTGCTCCGCTACGCAGTGGCGGTGCGCGGTCGCGAGGACCGGGCGCTGGCGCGGCGCGTTGTGCGCCTGCGCTTCGTCTGACGGCTCAGCGGGCGCCCTCGCCCGGCGGGTCCGCGTCCAGCCCGAGCTCCGCCTCGCGCCGCTCCCGTGCGATTCGCCGGCGGCGGCCCGAGTGCATGCCGTACACGATGAGGACGCCCATCAGGAAATAGGGGATCCCGAACAGGAAGCGGTTCTCCTCCAGCAGCAGCATGAACAGGAGGCCGCCGACCAGGAAGATCAGCCCGATGGCGTACGAGAAGATGAAGCCGGTGGTGCTGCTCATGCGCCGAAGTGCGCCTCGATGGCCTCGACCACCTGGGGGATGAGCTCGTCCCAGTCGGCCCCGTCCTGCTTCGTCACGCTGACGAAGTTGGAGGTGAGGAAGACGTTGGTGACGCCGTCCAGCTGGAAGATGCGGTGACCGAGGGGGGAGGCGTCCGGATCGGAGCCGTCGCGGAACGTCTCGCTGCGCCGCTCGGTGGCGGGCCGGTCGAGCGTGAACTTGACGGCGTTCGGGTTGGGCGTGCCCTCGGGCGTGACGTCGACCATGGCTCCCCTCGTGTCGGACCCTCGACCCAGCCTAGCGCCGCCGCCGCCCGCCGCGGACCGTGACGGGGGCCCGGCCGCCGCTGCCGGCGCGCGGACGTCCCGTCCGGAGTGGACGGGTATCCTCCGCCCCCGTGCCCGACGACCGCGCCACCCGGGACCGCCTGCGGCGGCTGCTCGTGGACCACGCCGTCATCCGCGAGTCGGTGGTCCTGTCGTCCGGCCGCCGCTCGTCGTACTACGTGGACGCACGGCAGGTGCTGCTGGACCCCGAGGGGGCCGCGCTGGCGGGCGCGCTCGCATGGGCACGCCTCGCCGAGGCCGGGCCGCGCGCGGTCGGCGGGCTCACGCTCGGTGCCGACCCGCTCGTGTGCGCGGTCAGCGCCGCCGCCTGGACCGGCGGCGAGCGCATCACCGGCTTCTACGTGCGCAAGGAGGCGAAGAAGCACGGCCTGCAGCAGTGGATCGAGGGGCCCTTCCTGGAGGAGGGCACGCCCGTGGCGGTGGTCGACGACGTGCTCACCAGCGGCGGATCGCTGTCGACCGCGATCACCCGGGCCCGGCAGGCCGGGGGACGGGTGGTGGCCGCGCTGGTGGTGATCGACCGCGCGGAGGGCGGCCGGGAGGTGGTGGAGCCCCTGCTGGAGGACGCCCCCCTGCACGCGCTCTTCACCGCCGAGGAGCTCCTCATCGACGGCTGAGCCGCCGCAGCGGGACGCGCCCGGCGCGGGCGCGGTACGGCCGGCCGTCGTCGTGACGGTGGCGGGCCCGAGCGCCACGGTCGCGTTCGGCGGCGCCGACCGGGAGGCCGTGGTGCACCCGCGCCTCGAGGGCGGTCCGCTGGTGGTGGGCGACGAGGTGGACGTCGAGGTGCGTGGCGACGCGGTGGTCGTCGCGGCGCTCCGCCCGCGCCGAACGCTGCTGTCCCGGGGGGAGTTCGGCGGCGCGCGCAACCGCGCCCGGCCCCTCGTGGCCAACGCGGACCTGCTGCTGGTCGTGGCCGCGGCCGCGGCGCCGCCCCTGCGGCCGCGCTTCATCGACCGCTACCTCGTCGCCGGCGAGCTGGGGGGGCTCGAGTGCGGCATCGTCGTCACCAAGCGCGACCTGCCCCACGATTCCGAGCTGCTGGCGCGCGCGCGGCGCATCTACGGCGAGGTCGGCTACCCGGTGCTCACGGGGAGCACCGACGACCCGGCCTTCGTCGCCGCGGTGCGCGCCCTGATCGACGGGCGGGTCGCCGCCCTCGCCGGGCACTCGGGGGTGGGCAAGTCCTCGTTGACGCAGGTGCTGACGGGGGTGGCGCGCACCATCGGCGAGGTGAGCCGGCGTGCCGGGACCGGTCGCCACACCACCACCGACCCCCGGCTCGTCCCCCTCCCGGGGGGCGGTGCGGTGATCGACACGGCGGGTGTCCGCAACTTCTACCTGCCGCCCATGGAGCCGGCGGACCTGGCGGAGGGCTTCCCCGAGATCGCCGCCGCGGCCTCCGGCTGCCGCTTCCGGCGATGCCGTCACGCGGGTGAGGCCGGTTGCGCGGTTCCGGGGCGTGTGACGCCCGAGAGGCTCGACAGCTACCGGCGCCTCGCCGCACTGCTGTGATGCCCGTGCCTTGATTTTGGGGGGGCTGCAAGCGTAGGTTCGTGCGCACTCGCACAACCTTCGCGGGGGCCCTGGCGCGCTCCGCGAACGCGTCCCGTGGAGCAGGAGATGCGTACACACCGGCCGGAGGCACAGACGCTCATGATGTTGAAGTTCCGCTGCCCACCCCCCGCGCTGGGCGGTGCCCCAACCGGTTGGGAAGCGCTCTCGAAGTGGGTCGCCCCGAGCGGCACGTCCGGCGGAGGGGCCACCGCGTCCCCACCGCCCGCGGACGGTGGCAGGAAGACGGGTTGGGAGGCGCTGGAGAAGTGGGTCGGCTCGGGCTCCGGCTCCTCGGGCGCGTCGTCGTCCTCGGCCTCCTCGACGTCCTCCGCCTCGTCCGGCCCCTCCGGCAAGACGGGCTGGGAGGCGCTGGAGAAGTGGGTCGGTGGCGGCGGCGGCGCATCGGCCGCCTCCTCGGCGTCCTCCGCCTCGTCCGGCCCCTCCGGCAAGACCGGCTGGGAGGCCCTGGAGAAGTGGGTCGGCTCGGGCTCCGGCTCCGGCTCCTCGGGCGCGTCGTCGTCCTCGGCGTCCTCCGCCTCGTCCGGCCCCTCCGGCAAGACGGGTTGGGAGGCCCTGGAGAAGTGGGTCGGCTCCGGCTCCGGCTCCGGCTCCTCGGGCTCGGCGTCGTCCTCGGCCTCCTCCGCCGCCTCGGCCTCCTCCGGCCCCTCCGGCAAGACCGGCTGGGAGGCCCTCGAGAAG
>DATMJR010000195.1:0-3408 GCA_035553775.1 Miltoncostaeaceae bacterium
CGGGCGAGGGCGGGCGGCGCAGCGCCCGCGCCGACGCGGCGTTCTTCCGCGCGATGGCGCCGCTGCTGGCCGCCCCCGCCTGCCCGGCAGATGGGCGGCTGACGGCCGGGGCGGTCGGCGTGGCCGCCGAGGCGGCCCTCCTGGCCTCACGGGGGCGGCGGGCCGCCCACCGTCTCGCGCGCGCCCGCCGGCGCTGACAGGTCCACATCCCAGGTGCCACCGAGGTCGACCAGCCCGACCCCGCGCCCCTGCGCGAACACGCTGAACTCGCACCAGCGGTCGAGCCAGTCGTAGACCGTGCGCTCGTCGTGCGAGGTGGCCGCCACCGTGAGGGTGAAGCGGCCCTCGTGCAGGGGCAGGGCCGGCACCTGGAAGCGCACCGTGCCCGAGCGCGCCTCCGACGACGCGGGCCACCCCTCGCGCGCCATGTTGGTGCCGTACATGTGCACGCCCTCCACCGAGTGGACCGCGATGCCGAAGTTGGGCAGGGGCACGGGCGCATTGCCCGTGAAGGCGATCTCGATCGTGAAGGGCTCGCCCGAGCGGAAGGTGTCGGTGGCGCGGCCGTCGGCGCCGTGAAGGGCGACGCGGGTGATCTCCACGGACCGGTCCCCCCAGCGCTGGCGGCCCCCGTCCTCGGCGGCGGCCGGGGGCGGCGCCGCGGCGCCCTCGTCCTCGGCCTGCACCGTGCGCCGCGACTCCTCCGCGAGCAGCCGGTGGTACCGCGCCAGGACGTCCTGGACGTCGCCGTCCATGAGCACCCGCCCGTGCTCCAGGAGCACGGCCCGGTCGCAGATCCGCTCGACCGCGGTGGCGTCGTGCGAGACGAACACGAGCGTGCCGCCCGCGCGCCGGAAGTCGGACATGCGGCCCATGCACTTGCGCTGGAAGGCCTCGTCGCCGACGGCGAACACCTCGTCCAGCAGCATGATGTCCGCCCGCACGTGGCTCGCCACGGCGAAGGCCAGCCGCAGCTGCATGCCGCTCGAGTAGGTGCGCACGGGCGCGTCCACGAAGTCCTCCAGCTCCGCGAACTCCACGATCTGGTCGAACCGGGCGCGCACCTCCTTCTCGGAGAAGCCCAGGATGGCGGCGTTCAGGAACAGGTTCTCCCGGCCGGTGAAGTCCGGGTGGAAGCCCGCGCCGAGCTCCAGCATGGAGGCGATGGTGCCGCCGGTGACGACCCGCCCCGCGCTGGGCGAGATGATGCCGGCGATCAGCTTCAGCAGCGTGCTCTTGCCCGAGCCGTTGCGCCCCACCAGGCCCACCGACTCGCCCGGTCGCACCTCCAGGTCGACGCCGCGCAGGGCCCAGAAGTCGACGTGGCGCGTCCGCCGGCGGCGCAGGGCCGCCTCCTTCAGGGTCGCGTTGCGCTCGCGCAGCACCCGGAAGCGACGCTCGACGCCCTCGACGCGGATGGTCCCGACGGGCGGCGCGCTCACGCCGTCGCCGCCTCGGACTGCACGCGGACCGCGGCGATCGCCTCCCACCAGGCGTCCGCCACGCGCTCCCAGGAGTGCAGGGCGCGGGCACCGCGACGGCCCTGGCGCCCGAGCGCGTCGGCGAGCGCCGGGTTCCGCGCGAGGGCGTCGAGCATCACCGAGTACTCCCCCGCGTCGCGGTACCAGAGCCCCCCGCCGGTGCGCCGGGACTGGCCCACCAGGACGGGCGAGGCCGCGTTGGCGAGCGTCGGCCGGCCGTGCGTCCAGGCGTCCAGCTGGCTCAGCGACAGGCTCTCGTACGGCGACGGGACGACCACCGCCAGCGCGCCGGCCAGCGCGGCGTGCTTGACGTGCTCCTCGACGAACCCGGTGCGGTGCAGCCAGGGCGCCGCGGGCAGCGCCAGCGGCCCCCGGCCCACGAGCACCAGGTCGGCGCCGTCGGGATGGGCGGCGCGGTAGGCCGCATGGTGGGCGACGAGCGCGTCGACGCCCTTCGCGGCGTCCAGCCGGCCCACGCACAGCACGTACGGGCGCCGGATGCCCCGTGCCGCCGCGAAGGCGGAGGCGTCGGCCGGCGGCGGGGGATCGACCCCGACGCCGGCGATCCGCGCCGCCCCCGGCCGCATCGCGAAGCGCGCCTGCGCGAAGTCGCGTTCCTCGGGGGTGTTGAACAGGATCGCGCGCGCGCCGGCGAACACCGGGTCGAACACCGCCAGCCGGGCCGGAGGCTCGTCGTGGAGCGTCGGCAGCAGCAACGACCGCGCGGCGACCCGCGGCAGTCCGAGCACCGTCGTCGCGTAGAGGTAGGTGACGAACACCACCGCGTCGTACGCGCCGCCGTGGGCGTCCAGGTGCGCCAGCAGGTCCGGCGCGACGGGTCCCTGGGCGTGCATCCACCGCGTACCGAGCGCCACGTCGCCGGGACGCGCGAAGGCCTCGTGCGACAGGCGGTCGAACGCGTCGGGGTCGCGGGGCGACGGCACGGGGAACCGGAGGACCCGGACGTCGCCGTCCTGCTCGGCGCCGGCCGGGTAGTGGTCCTCCCAGGTGCGGTAGTCGCGTGCGCAGGTGGTGAGCACCGTCACCTCGGCGCGGGCCAGGAGCAGGTGCGCCAGCAGGCGCGCGTGCGCCTCGGCCCCACCGCCGACCTCGGCGCCGTAGCGGTGCACCACGACGGCGACGGAGGGCTGGCCCGCGGTCATGCCGCCACCCCGAGCGGCGCGAGCGCCGCACGCAGGCGCGCGGCGGTGCGCTCCGGGGCGAGTTCGGCCAGGCGTGCGGGCATCGCGGCGCGGAGCGCGTCGCGGACGCGGCCCGGGCGCACCACCTCCCACAGGGCCTCGGCGAACACCGCCGGGTCCTCGTCGCCCAGCGCGATCCCCGCCCCGCCGAGCGTCTCGGGGACCGCGCCGGCCGCACGCGCGACGACGGGCAGCCCGTGCTGCATCGCCTCGACGACGGGGACGCAGAACCCCTCGTGCACCGACATGCACAGGTAGGCGTGGGCCCCCGAATAGGCCGCGCGCAGCGCCGCGTCGGGCACGCGGCCGAGGAAGCGCACGTTGCGCAGGCCCACGCGCCGCCCGAGGGCGGCGAGCGCGTCCCGGTAGGGCTCGAAGCTGTCCGCGGCGCCCACCACCAGGAGGGATGCGTCGGGCGCGTGGGCGCGCTGGAGCAGCGCCGTGACCCGCATCACGTCCTCGAGGCGCTTGTTGGGGGCGATGCGCCCCACGGTGAGGAGGACGGGCGGCCCGTCCGGCGGCGGGGGCGGCGGAGGCGGCGCGGCGTCGAGCAGCAGGGGCATCACCACCGGCTCGCCGAGCCCCGCGGCGCGGAGGTCGGCGGCGTTGAACGCGGAGTAGGCGATCAGCACCCGGGTCCGGCCCCGGAGGTCGCCCAGACGCCCCCGGCCCACGTCGCACATGTCGGCCACCTCGGGGTTGGCCGCGCGCAGCAGGTGCCCGGG
>DATMJR010000196.1:0-6673 GCA_035553775.1 Miltoncostaeaceae bacterium
GTACCTGCGCGAGGACGCCCCGTTGCTGGGCGCGCCCCCCGCCCCGCCCGTCGAGGCGTCGCCGCTGGTGGACGGGCTGCGGGACGCGCTCGGGCGCGGCGCGCTGTTCTGGGAGGACCTGCGCGAGGTGGTGGACGCGCCGCGCGAGGAGGCCTTCGCCGCCCTGTGGTCCCTGGTGTGGGCCGGGGAGGTGACCAACGACCTGTGGGCCCCGCTGCGGGCGCCGCGCCGCCTGCCCGCCGCCGCCGCGCGCCCCCGGGCCACGGGCCCGCGCCTGGCGGCCCGCAGGGCCGGGCGCGGCGGCATGGCGGTGGTGTCCGGACGCTGGTCGCGCGCGGAGGCGCTGTTCACCCGGGGGGCGCCGTCCGCGGGCGACCGGCAGCGCGCGCTGGCCGAGCTGCTGCTGGAGCGGCACGGCGTGGTGACGCGCGGCGCCGTGCTCGGCGAGGGGGTGCCCGGCGGCTTCTCGAGCGTGTACGGCGCCCTGTCCGACCTGGAGACCGTCGGGGTGTGCCGGCGGGGCTACTTCGTCGAGGGGCTGGGGGGCGCCCAGTTCGCGCTGCCCGGAGCGGTGGAGCGGCTGCGCGACCTGCGTGACACGCCGCCGGGCGGGGCGCAGGCGCTGGTGCTGGGCGCCGCCGACCCGGCGCAGCCGTACGGGGCGGCGCTCCCCTGGCCGCGTCTCGAGGGGCGGCGGGCGCCGGCGCGGGCGTACGGCGCCCAGGTGGTGCTGCTGGACGGCGCGCCCGTGCTGTACGTGGAGCGCGGCGGCCGCGGCCTGGTCACGTTCCACGCGCCCGACCCCGAGTGGACGGGGCCGGCGCTCGCGGCGCTCGCCGCCTGGGTCGCGGCGGACCGGGGCCGCCGCCTGCTGGTGGAGCGCGTGGACGGCGAACCGGTCACGGGCGGCCCGTGGGCCCAGCTGCTCACCGAGGCCGGCTTCCGCACCGACCTCCGGGGGATGCTGCTGCGTGCCTGAGGGGCAGATCAGCCACCGCAACGCGGGGGACTTCACCGCGGCCCTGGTCGGCCGGCCCCTGCTGCGCGTGTGGAGCGAGGAACCACGCCTGACGCCCCAGCGCATCCCGGAGCGGCTGGCGGGCGACGCGGTGACCGGCGCCGAGGCGCGCGGCAAGCACCACCTGCTGCGGTTCGCGAGCGGGCGGGTGCTGCACTCGCACCTGATGATGAACGGCGTGTGGCGGCTCGTGGCGGACGGTCGGCCCGTGTTCCCCGGCGGGCTCTTCCTGGCCCTGCAGGTGCCGGGCTGGACCGCCGCCCTCTACCGCTGTCCCCACGTGCGGCTGCTGGAGCCCCACGAGCCGCTGCCCGCCGCCGTGCGCGGCCTGGGGCCGGACCTGCTGGCCCGCACCACCCGGCCCGGCGGCGACACGGCCCGGGCGCTGGCGGCCGCCGAGCCCACCCGCCAGGTCGGCGACGCCGTGCTCGACCAGCGCCTGGTGGCGGGGATCGGCAACGTCTACAAGAGCGAGGCGCTCTTCCTGGCCGGGGTGGATCCCTGGCGCGCGCTCGGCTCGCTCACCGACGAGGAGCGCACGCGCATCGGGGAGATCGCCGCCGAGCTGCTCGCCAAGGGCGTGCGCGACCGGGGGCGGATCAGCACCTATGAGCCGCCCGGCCGCCCGCCCGGGCGTCCCAGCGGGGCCAAGTGGGTGTACGGCCGGCGTGGGCGGCCGTGCCGGCGGTGCGGGACGCCCATCCGCTCCCGCGGGCAGGGGGACGACAACCGCACCACGTACTGGTGCCCGGCCTGTCAGAGCTGACGCCCCCGCGGACGGGGTGCCGCGAGGGGCCGGATGCCGCCCGCGGACGGGGGTGCCGCGAGGGGCCGGATGCCGCCCCGCGAGGGGCCGGCCCGAGCCTCAGCGCTCGTCCTGGTCCACCGAGCGCGAGCGCCGGGGCACCCGGGTCGGGCGCCCGCGCATCACGGCCCGCAGCTCCTCGTTGCCCTCGGCGCCCACCAGCAGCGCCACGCCGAGCGCCCACAGGAACGTGAGGTAGACGACGATGGTCGCCAGGCCGCCGTACACCCGGAAGGTGTCGAACACCTCGAGGTAGGCGGAGAACAGCTGCGTGAAGCCGACGATGCCCACCGACGCCACCGCGACGCCCACGGCGTACGCGCGCCCCAGGCGGGCCGGCGCGTTGGGCCCGAACCGGTACAGCACCCAGATCATCACCAGCAGCAGCAGGACCGCGACGGGGAACAGCAGGTCGAGCAGCTGCCGGGCCGTCGATCCCGACAGGTCGTAGCGGTCGGTGAGCCACCCGATCATGGTCTGCCCCAGCAGCAGCACCACGTTGACCACGGTCATCAGGCCGCTCCACACCAGCGCGAACAGCAACGCCACGCCCTTGCCGCGGAGCCAGGGGCGGTGCGGCACGCCGCGCGCCCGGTCGAGGCCGGTGATGAGGGCGCTGATCGCGTTGGAGACCAGGTAGAGGGCGGCGACGGCGCCCAGCACCAGGAACAGGGCCGCGCGGCCCTGGTTGCTGCCCGCCGAGGTCAGGACGTCCCGGAGGATCGTCTGGTAGGCGGGCGGGATCTGCTCCTCGTAGGTGGACGTGATCCGGTCCGCGGCGTCGTCGCCGCCGACGAGCGCCACGGTGGAGATCACGATGATCGCGAGCGGCACCGTCGCGATGAACGCGTTGTAGGCGAACTGGCTCGCCAGGCCCGTGATCTGGTCGCGCTGGCTCCGGATGACCGTTCCGGCGATGAGGTCCCACATGCCGGTGGCGGCGCGGAGCACGAGCGGACGGCGACGGGGTGGCGCGTCGGTGTCGGTCCGCGTCGAAGCCACCGGGCAGGGCATAGCGGCCCCCCTGCCGGGGCGCAAGGTCGCTCCGCCCCGGCCTTCGCTCCCCGCCCTGCGCTCCCATGCCCACCACTGGCCGAACGGGCGGTTCTGGCGGTTCGCGGAACCGTGCGGCCGGGGGGTGCGGCGGAGGGGGAAACTACGAGATCCTCACAGCGGAGGGTCGCTCGGACCCACGCGGCAATCGGTGAGCCCGGCGCTCGGGCACGGCGCCTGCGGCCCCGAGCGGCGGGGAGCAACCGGACGCCGCCCCCGTCGCACGAGCGGCCCTCCTTCCCTCCTCCGCACCGGGCTGACGCGGCGGCGGCGATCGAGTAGACATCCCGGCGTGCGGATCGGCTTCGTCGGCGTCGGGCTCATGGGGGCGGGCATGGTCCGCAACCTGGCCGCGGCCGGGCACGAGGTCACCGTGTACGCGCGCACGCCGGCGCGGGCCGACGGGCTTCCGGCCCGGTCGGCGCCCTCCGTCGCGGCGGCGGTCACGGGCGCCGACGTCGCCTGCACGTGCGTCACCGACTCCGACGACGTCCGCGAGGTGGTGGCGCAGGTGCTGACCGCCCCGTCACCCCCACCGCTGATGGCCGATTTCAGCACGATCGCCCCGGCGGTGGCCGGGGAGCTGGCCCGGACGTGCGCGGACCGCGGCGTCGGATACGCCGACTGCCCCGTGAGCGGCGGCCCGCCGGGAGCCGAGGCCGGCACCCTCGCGGTCATGTGCGGCGGCGACCCCGACGTCGTTGCGCGCCTGGGGCCCGTGCTCGACGCGGTCGGCGACCCGGCGCGGCGCGTCCACTGCGGTCCGCCCGGCGCCGGCCTCGTGGCCAAGCTGGTCAACAACCTGCTGGTCGCGGTGATCAGCGCGGGCACGGCCGAGGCCTTCGGCATCGGTCAGCGTGCGGGGCTCGATCCCGAGCTGCTGCGCCGGGTGGTGATGGCGTCCTCGGGCGACTCGTGGCAGCTGCGCAACCTCTTCCCCCGCGTGCTCGCCGGCGACCACCGCCCCGGCTTCCGCACCCGCGACCTGCGCAAGGACCTGGGTCACGCCCGCGCGGTGGCGGGCGGGCCACTGCCGCTGGGCGACGTGGCCGCGGAACTGTTCGCCGGCGTGCCGGGGGACCAGGACTACGGCGCGGTCGCGCGGCGCTTCCTGCACCTGCCGGACGGACCGGGGGCGACATGAGCGAGGCGATCCCGGCGGACGCCGAGAGGCCCGCCGCTCCCTCCGCCCCCCGAGCCGCCGGTCACGCCGCTCGAGCTCCTCGTCGACCTGGTCCTCGTGCACGCGCTCACGCCAGGTGACCGCGCTGCGTGCGGAGGACGCCACCTGGCCCGATCTCGCCCGCGGGGTGCTGGTGCTCGCGGCGCGCTCTGATGGGCGTGGGTCGGCTGGGCCCTGGCTGACCAACGAGGTCGACACCGGGCGGGACGTGCCGCGGCTGATGCTGTTCGGCGCGATGGGGGCCGATGCTGGTGGCGTCGCCGGCGGTGCCCGACGCCTTCGGCGACGACGCGCTGCTGTTCGGGCTCGCCCACCTCGCGGTGCGTGCGATCCGCGTGGCGCGGTTCATGCGGGCCACCCGCGACGACCCGGAGGTCCGTGGGGCCATCGGGCGCCTCGCGCCGTTCCTGCTGTTCTCCTCGGCGCTGCTGAGCGGCGCCTCGTTCCTGGACGGGCGGCTTCGGGGGAGGCCCGGCGGCGGCCCCAGGCCGCCCACGACGCCTGAACGGCGTCCGGCGCCGGCACCCCCGGAGCGCCTACTTCGCCTGGGACAGCAGCACCGCCAGATCGGCGTAGCAGAAGGCGTCGGCCGCGTCGGGGAGGCCCAGGTCGTGCTGCAGCGCCGACGACAGGGCGTGCGCCCGCTGCAGGACGGCCGGGTGCACCGGCTGCGCCGGGGCCAGCTCCGCGATGCGCCGCGCCTCGTTGCGCAGCTGATTGAGATCGGCCGCCGGGGAGTTGAAGGAGGGCGTGGACGCGGGCGTCCAGCCGCTGGTCTCGCTGCTCATGCCTGCAGGCTAGTGGGCGGCGGCCCCGCGGTGGGACGGGCCGGGCAGCCGGAGCAGGGCGCCACCGCCCGCGCCCGGCACCAGCGGCGTCGCCGGCAGGCGGGTCTCCGTGACGCGGCCGTCGTCGCGCGCGACCCGGTGGGCGGTCGCGCCGGCGCGCGAGGTGACCACACGCGACAGGGTGCCGCCCACGTAGTGCAGGGCCGCCCCGTCGTCGACGCCGATGCCCCCGGGCAGCCCCTGCGCGACGAAGCGGTGGTAGGCCTCGCGCCGGGTCCCGTAGTGCGGGCAGACCGAGCCGGGCAGCACCCCGAGCCCGTCGCGGAGCGGCGCCAGCCGGGGTCCCCAGGACGCGGTGACGCCCGCCTCGAACCAGCACTGGGCGCCGGCACAGAGCCCGGCGAGCACGACGCCCCGGCTCCAGGCCTCCCGCAGCAGGGCGTCCACGCCGTGCACCCGCCAGACGGCGAGGAGGGCGGCGGTGTTGCCGCCGCCCACGTAGATGGCGTCCTGCTCGAGCAGTGGTGCGCGCAGGTCCTCGGCCGTCCGGTTGAACAGCGGCAGATGGCTCGGCCGTGCCCCGAGGGCGGTGAACGCCCGGTAGAACCGCACCACGTACCCCGACTGGTCGCCGCCGGCCGTGGGCAGGAAGCAGACCCGCGGGGCGTCCCGGCCGGTCACCTCGAGCACGTACCGGTCGAGCGCGTCGCAGCCCGGGTCGTCGGTGAAGCCGCCACCGCCGAGGGCGACGACCTGGGGGCGGCGGGGCGGCGGGCGACGCGGGCGCGGCGTCCTGCGACGCGCCGGGGACGCCGTGCGCACCCGGCGTACGCCCTCCCGCGGCGCGCCCGCCCGCGGGCTGTGTCCCGCCCTGCCGCCGTGGGGGGTCATCGCGCTCCCGGCGCCGTCCGTGGCCCCGCCGGCCCGCCGGCGCGCGGCACCACCGTCCGCGGCGGCGGGGGGACCGCGCGCGGCACCACCGTCCGCGGCGTCGGATGATCCGCGCGCGGCACCACCGTCCGCGGCGGGGGGTGAGGGCGGGTGGCGGGGATGTCCGCATGCTGACCGCCGCGCGGCGCGCCGGCCATGGACGTGCGGCCGCACCGGCGCCCCTGCGCTGGGCCGCGGGACCAACGGGTGGCCCCCGGCGCCGCCGTTAGGTTTCACCCCTGTGACACGGCACATCATCGCGTGCGGCGGCGACGGCTGGCCGACCGACCCCGGCCGCCCGGCCATGGAGGAGCGGATCCTCGGCGCGGCCCGGCGCGACAACCCCCGCGTGCTGCTCCTGCCGACGGCCTCGGGCGACAGCGACCACCTCATCACCCGCTTCTACGAGTTCTTCACCCCGCGCGGCTGCCGCCCGGACCACCTCGCCCTGTTCCGGCCCCACCCGCGCCGCGTCGATCTGGCCGCCCAGGACGTCGTCTACGTCGGCGGGGGGAGCACCCTCAACCTGATGGCGCTGCTCGAGCTGCACGGGCTCGCCGACCCGCTGCGCGCCGCCTACCACGCCGGCACCGTGATGTCGGGGGTGAGCGCGGGCGCGATCTGCTGGTTCCGGGCGGGCCTCTCGAACTCGGGCGGCGCGGGTTTCGCCCCCGTCGCCGGCCTGGGGCTGCTGCCCGACGGCGTGTGCCCGCACGCGGACGGGGATCCCGCGCGGATCCCGGCGCTCGAGCGCGAGGTGACGGCGGGGCGGATGCCCGCGAGCTACGCCCTCGACGACGGGGCCGCGCTGGTGTTCGCGGACGAGCGCCTGGTCGAGGTGGTGTCGGCGCGCCCCGGACGGGGCGCCCGCCGGCTGGAGCCGGGCGACGGCGGGC
>DATMJR010000197.1:0-19773 GCA_035553775.1 Miltoncostaeaceae bacterium
GCCCAGTGGCACTCGTCGAGCACCAGCACCTGGCCCCGCATCGGCGCCATCTCGGCGGTGCAGGCGATGATCGGGGCGTTCTCGTTGACCCGCTCCTCGCCGGTGACCAGCCCGACGTTCTCGGCGCCGGCCAGGCCGCACAGGCGCTCGTAGGCCTCCTGGGCGAGCATGCGCAGCGGGGCGGCGAAGGTCCCCGCACCCTCCGCGGCGAGGAACGCCAGCGCGTCGTGGGTCTTTCCCGAGTTCGTGGGGCCCAGGTGGAACACCACCGTCTCGGGCTCGTGGCGCCGCACGGGCAGCCGCACCTCGATGCGGTGCACGGGGGCGGGGGCGGACGCCCGGGCCCGCGCCATCGCCTCGAAGGCGGTGTCGGGCAGCTGCAGCTGGAGGTCGTGCAGCAGCGGCGGGTGCGCCGCGCGCAGCCGCACCAGCGCGTCGACCGGCACGCGGTTCGGGCCGTGCAGGGGCAGCAGCCCGGCCGACACCAGCCGCCGGAACTGCGGCTGCGGCACGCCCAGCATCGCCGCCGCGGCGCTGCGCGACACGTGCGTGCGCGAGGTCATCCGCCGGGGGAGGTCCTCCTCGGGCGCCCGCCCGCGCGCCCGGTGCAGCCATGCGGGCGGGGCGTGGCCCGCGGCCAGGGTCGCGCGCAGGCTGACCGTGCCGTCACCCTCGCCCCCGGAGCGCGCGCGGCTCTGGAGCGCGCCGGCGTGCCGCGCCACCTCGGGCTCGGCGACGCCCAGCACCGCCGCGGCCTCCGCCACGCTCAGGCGCCCGGGCGTCTCGGACGGCTCCAGCCCGAGGAACTCCCGCCACGCGCGGGCCCGTCGCGCCCCCGCCTCCCTCGCCCCGCGGCCGCGCGCGCGGTCTCTCACGTCGTCCCCCCGTCGGGCGTGCCGCACGACGCCCCCGCGGGGCGCCGGCGACGGCAGCGCCGCATCGAACCGGTCCCGGTCCCCGTCCTCGGCCGGCCCCGATGCGGGCGGCGGGAGGCGGGCACCCGCATCTCCGAGGGTAGCGGCGGCGGGTGGACCACGCACCCTCCGGTCATGCCGCCCGCAGGTCCACCGCGGCCACCTCGCGGTACTCGGGGGGTCCGCCGTGCACGCGGCGTGAGTCGAGGAGCGCCCCGCGCACCAGCACCACGGGCGCGAGGGCCGGGTCCGGAAGAGCGTGCACCGGCGCCGGCCGGGGCAGGCGCACAAGCGTGACGTGGGGCCACAGGGGACGTGCATCCGGGCGCGGCCCGGTCAGGGCGTCGACGGCGGCGCGCACCGCCACCGCCCGGGGCGCCAGCAGCCCGTGCACGTCGTCGAACTCCAGCGCGACCAGCCGGGCCGCGGCCGGGCGCGGCCGGGCGCGCAGGGCACGAGGTCGCAGTGGGATCGGCGGGCCGGCGAGCGCGGCCGTCACGGCCGCGGCCAGCGGACGCACCTTGGACGGCGGCAGGGCCCCGACGAAGTCGACCGTGAGGTGGAGGTTCCGTGCCGGCACGGCGTGCCCACCGGCGGCGGCGGCGACCCGCGCGGCGAGCTCCGCCAGGTCGGCCCGGACCGGCGTGGGCAGCTCCAGTCCCACGAACAGGCGGGTGGGGGGCGGGGGCGCCACGGCGGGAGCGTAGACCGCCCCCCGGCCGGCGCCCTCCGCGCGCCCTCGGCGGCGCCCGGATCACGTCCCCGGCGGCGCGGACCCCGCCTCAGGTGTCGGCGACCCGCCCGGGGCCGGCGGGGACGGACGAATCCGCGGCGAGCGCGGCGCGCAGGTGCGCCATGGTGGCGGCGGCGGGCATCGGCCGCGCCAGCAGGAAGCCATGGGCGCGGTCGCAGCCCAGGGCCCGCAGGGCGTCGCGCTGAGCCGCGGTCTCCACGCCCTCCGCCACGACCAGCAGGCCGATCGCGTGGGCCATGTCGATGGTCGCCTTCACGATCGCGGCGTCGTCCGTGTCCTCGTGTACGCCCGCCACGAAGGCGCGATCGATCTTCAGCGCGTCCAGCGGGAAGCGCTTCAGCCGGCTGAGCGACGAGTACCCGGTGCCGAAGTCGTCCAGGGCCAGCCGCGGCCCGAGCCGGTGCAGGGACTCCAGCACCGCGTCCGGGGCCGAGGACTCCTCCATGAGCACGCTCTCGGTGATCTCCAGCAGCAGCGCGCCCGGCGCGAGGCCCGTGCGCTCCAGGATGCGCGCCACCTGCGCCGGGAACAGCGGGTCGGCCAGCTGTCGGCCGGAGACGTTGACCGCGACGCCGAGACGGGCGCCCAGGGCCGCGCGCCAGCGGGCGGCGTGGCGGCAGGCGTGCTCCAGCACGACCAGGCCCACGTCGCCGATCAGGCCCGCCTCCTCGGCGATCGGGATGAACTCCGCCGGCGGGATGAGCCCCCGCTCGGGGTGGCGCCACCGCACCAGCGCCTCGGTGGCGGCCGGCCGGCCGGTCGTCACGTCGAACACCGGCTGATGCCACACCTCCAGCTCGCCCCGCTCCAGGGCCCGCCGCAGGTCGGACTCCGTCGTCACGCGCGCCAGCACCCGCCGGCGCATCTCCTCGTCGAACATCTCGTGCCGGCCCCGGCCGCGCTCCTTGGCCCGGTACATCGCGGCGTCGGCGTCGCGGATCAGCGACTCCGGCGTGTCCTCGGCCCCCGCCGCCAGGGCGATGCCGATGCTCACGGAGAACACGTGCGCGACGTTGTCGAGGGTGACCGGGCGGGCGATCGCCTGCTCGATGCGTTCCGCGATGTCGCGGGCGCCCGTGGGGCCCTCCACCCCCTCGCAGACGATCACGAACTCGTCGCCGCCGATGCGGGCGACGGTGTCCGCGGGGCGGAGCACGGCGGCCAGCCGGGGGGCCATCTCCAGCAGCACGCGGTCGCCCGCCGCGTGGCCGAGCGAGTCGTTGACCACCTTGAAGCGGTCGACGTCGAGCACCAGCACCGCCACGTCGATCCCCTCGCGCCGGCGCCGGCGAAGGGCCCGCCCGAGGCGGTCGAGCGCCAGGGTGCGGTTCGGCAGGCCGGTGAGGGCGTCGTGCAGCGCCGCATGCCGCGTCGCCTCCTCCTCCCGGTTCCGCTCGAGCGCCACCGCGATGAGCGTGGCGACGGAGCGCACGAAGGCGACGTCGTCGGGGGAGAAGCGCCGCGGCTCGCGCGAATGGACGTTGAGTACCCCCCAGGGCCGGACGCGCCCGGCGACGGCGACCGCGAGGCTGCTGACGACCCCGAGTTCGCGGACGTTCTCCGCCGGCCGGAAGCGCGTCTCGTGCGTCCAGTCCTCCACCACCACGGGAGCGTCCGCGGTGAGGGCGGCCCCCGCGTTGCCCCCGTCCGCCACCGGGAAGCGCGTGCGGAACCGGTGCTCCCGCTCGGGTGGCACGCCGACGACGGTGGCCACGCGCAGGCTCTCGTCCTCCGGCGCGTACTCGAGCACCGTCGCCATCTCGACGTCGAGCGTGGTCACGACGGCGCGCACGGCCTGCGCGATGACGTCGTCGAGGTCGTGCACGCCGAGGGCGAAGCGCCCGAGGTCGGCCACGGACTGCTGCTGGCGGGCGCGCCGGGCCAGCTCGCGCTCGCTGCGGGCGCGGTCGGTCACGTCGCGGGCCACCACCAGCGCGGCGCCGACACCGCCGTCCTCGTCGGGCACGGGGACGGCCTCCACGGCCACCTGCACGCCGCCGGACGCGCTGACCTCGAAGGCCCGGCGCTCGCCGGCCAGCGCGGCCCGGTAGTGCTCCAGCGCCGCGCCCAGCACCTCGGGCGGCACCTCGCCGTGCAGCTCGTCGATGCGGCGTCCCAGGTACAGGTCGTCCGCGAACCAGTCGAGGGCGCGGACCCCCTCGCCCTGCGCGAGCAGGATCCGCAGGTCGTGGTCGACGAGGAACAGGGTGGTGTCGGGGAGGTGGGCGACGAGGGTGCGGTGCAGCGCCTCCGACCGCCGCAGGCGCGCCTCCGCGTCGGCCCGGGCGGCGGCGGCGCGCTCCTCGCGGCGCACGTCGCGGAACGTCAGCAGGTGGCCGCCCCCGGTCTCGAGGCGGATCGGCGCGCACGCCAGCAGCACGGGGAGGGCGCCGGGTCCGCCGCCCAGCACCTCGCGACGACGGCCACCCTCCGCGCCGCAGGGGGGCGCGAGCAGCGTGCAGGCCGCGGGGGCGGTCCCGCACGGCGCCCCGGGGTGGAGCAGGTCGTGCACGGTGCGGCCCACCGGGACGGCGCCCAGGCCGAGGGCGGCGAGCGCCGCGGGGTTGGCGTAGACGACGCGGCCGGTGGCGTCCGCCACCACCAGGCCCTCGTCGACGGCGCCGGCGATGGCCGCGGTCAGCTCCGCCTCCCGGTCGCGCTGAGCCTCCGCGCGACGCGCCTCCGTCACGTCCTTGGCGACGCAGTAGACCATATCCCCGACCGGGCGGGCGCTCCACAGCAGGCGCCGGTGGCCGCCGTCCCGGTGCCGCCAGCGGTTCTCGAAGTGCATGAGGTCGCGGTCGGCGGTCAGCACGTCCTCGGCCTGGACGGTCACGTCCCGGTCGTCGGGGTGGATCCACTCGAACGCGGGCCGCTGTGCGAGCTCGGCGCGCGTCCACCCCAACGTGCGCTCCATCGCCCGGTTGGCGTGCACGAGCCGCCAGTCCGCCGACCGGAAGGTGCAGAGGATGTCGAGGGACAGGTCGAACAGGCGCTCCCGCCAGGACCCGTCGTCGGCCGCCTCCCCGGTGCCGTTCCGGCGCACCTCCGCGAGCCCGGCCCGGGCGCGGGCCCGCAGGCGCGGACCGAGGTCCGCGCCGCCGGGCAGTCCCTCGTCGTGGTGCGGCGCCCCCGTCACGCCGTCCCCTTCGTCTCCCGGTACCCCCGTCTTGACGCTTCCGGAGGGCATGGGACCCGCGGCAGGGTGCCGCCGGGCGTGCGCCCACGGGGCCCCCACGGCCGGTTGCGGGAGATCCGCAGCGTCGTTCCGTGGTGGGCCCGCTCGAGCGCCGGCTCGCGCGTGCCGATCGCGGCCCCGGGCGAGGGACGGATGGGACGCGATGGCGGGACGCGGGACGAGGTGGGGGGCGCTGGCCGGGGCGGTGCTGGTCGTGGTGTTCGCCGCCGCGCTGCTGCGGGCGCCGGACACGCTCGCCGCCCAGGTCGCGGGCAGGTGGGGCCAGGGTGCGGCCGAGGCCCTCGCCGCGTTGGCCTGCGTGCACTGCGCACGGCGCCTGCGCGGGCGGGCGCGCGCCGCCTGGCTGCTGTTCGGCGCGGCGCAGGGCATCTGGGCGGTGACGGACCTGGCGGCCGGAGCGGGCCTCCTGTGGGGCGTCGACCCGGCGTCGCCCAGCCTGTTCGACGCCCTGTGGCTGACGTTCTACCTGCCGATGGGCGCCGGCATCCTGCTGACCTACCGCCGCCTGCGCCCCGAGCGGGGCTGGCAGGGGGTGCTCGACGGGGCGCTGCTGGCGGGCGCGACGGCGCTCATCGCGTGGATGGCGCTCTTCCACGAGGCCGTCGCCCGGTCCTCGGGCGGCGGCGCCGGGCTGGTGGTCAACCTCGTCTACCCCGTCGCGGACCTCGTCGCGCTGTCGGCCATCGGATGGGTGCTGCTGCGCCTGGGCGTGGCCGCGCCCGGCTGGCTGGCGGCGCTGGCGGGCGCCGTCGCCCTGACCCTGGTGGCGGACGTCTGGTACCTGACGGCCTACCTCTACGGGAGCCCCGCGCACGCGGGGCTGGCCGCCGCGGGCTACATGGGCGCCTCCGGCGCATGGATCCTGGCCGCGCGGCTCCGTGCCCGGACGGGGCAGCCCGTGTGGCCCGAGACGGCCCGGTCACGTCCCCCGGCGTGGAGCCGGGCCCTGCCGCTGGTCTTCGCGGTGGGAGCCGTCGCGCTGGTGACCCCCCAGGAGCGGGTCCAGTTCGTGATGGCGCTGTCGCTCGCCGCCCTCGCCGGCCTGCGGATCGTGATGACGGCCCGGGTCGAGCAGCGCCTCCTGGACGAGCGCGACGCCCTGCTGGTGGTGGACCCCCTCACCGGCGCCGGGAACCGCCGCCACCTGGAGGCGGAACTCGCCCGCCTGCGAGCCCCGGCGGCGCCCCCCGTCACGCCGCTGGCGGTGCTCGCGCTCGACGTCGACCACCTCAAGGAGGTCAACGACCTCCTCGGTCACGCCGCCGGCGACGACCTGCTGGTGCGGGTCGCCCGGGCCACCCGCGGGTGTCTGCGCGCCGGCGACACGTGCGTGCGCACGGGCGGCGACGAGTTCACCGTGCTGCTTCCGGGCGCCACGTGCGCGCAGGCGGTCACGGTGGCCGAGCGGATCGTGCGGGCGGTGACCGCCGCGGGCGCCGGGTGCTCGATCGGCGTGACGTGGGCGCCCCCGCCCCTGGTCGACCCGCAGGCGCTGCTGCGCCGGGCCGACCGCGCGCTCTACCGCGCCAAGGCCGCGGGGCGCCGCCGGGTGGCGGTGGACGCCCCGGACCCGCCCCTACCCGTGGGGTAGGGGTGCCGGGCAGCCGAGGATCCACCCCTCCTCGGTCCGCGCCGCCCCCCGGTCGTCGCCGGAGAGCCCGGGCACGGACAGGTGCGTGTGCAGGCCGCCGCCCGCGTCCTGATCGCGCGCCCAGCGGCACATCAGCCGCACCTGCACCTCGTCCCGGATCCCCGGCGGGTCGGTGGCGGCCGTCTCCGCGGCGATCTCGGCCGGCGACACGATGCCGGGCCAGATCTCGGCATGGAGCACGAAGGGGCCCGCCGCCGGGCACGCGTCCGTCCCGAACCCCGTCTCGAACGGCCACACCCGGCTCACGGCGGCGAGCGCGGGGTCGTCGCGCAGGGCGCGCACGCGGGGGATGCCGACCAGGGCCTGCCCGCCCACGCTGCCCGCACCGGCCAGCTTCCATGTCTCCTGCACGCCGGGGCCCATCGCGGTCTCCGTGGTCCGCAGTCGCGGAAGCGGCGGGTCGCCCGGATGGGGGAAGGTGAACACGCCCTTCATGGTCGCGGTCAGCGCCGGCGTCGCCGCGCCCGCCGGGCAGCCCCAGAAGGGGCCGAGACCCCCGGAGGCCAGGCCGTTGAGGACGGCCGCCGCGGCGAACCGGTTGTTCACGTTGCCGGCGTCGTCGGTGACGCGGTCCGCGATCGCGTCCCAGACGGCGCGCCAGGGTGCGTCGCCCTCGAGGCCGAGGCGGGCCGCGAGACCGCGCGGGTAGCCGTACGGGAAGTCGAATCCCACGAGCACCCGCCGGCGCTGCCGCACCAGCTCCCGCAGCCGCTCCCGCACGTGTGCGACGGCCCCGTCACGGGTCCGGAAGTAGTACTGCTCCTCCACCCGAGGGCTCAGCTCGCCCACCCACACGGCGTCCGGGGCGGGGTTCGGCGGGCTGGGTCCCGCCGCGGACGACCAGTCCACGAACAGGTACGCGTCGAAGAGCATCATCGCCGCACGGCATCGCCCGCCGCGCGGACGCCGTCAGTCGATCAGGCGACGGGCGCTGCGCCAGATCGCCAGCCGCCACATGAGCACCCCGAAGGCGAGCAGGGCGGCGACGTGGCCCACGTCGGTCCAGCCCTGCCAGCCGAACGAGGCGTGCCGCACCAGCTGCACGCAGTGGTACAGCGGGTTGAACTGGCCCGCGATCTGCGCCCAGCGCGGCAGTCCGTCGAGCGGGAAGTAGGTCCCGGCCACCAGGAAGACGGGCGTGATCACGATGCTGGTGACGTACGAGAAGTGGTCGATCGCCTTGAGGATCGCCGAGACCAGCACGCCGAAGGCCGCCCAGCCGAAGCCGGTGACGAAGGCGATCAGCGGCACGGTGAGCATGCCCCAGGCGGGATCGAGCCCGAACGCCATCGCCACGAGCAGCGGGGCGCTGCCGTACACGGACGTCCGCACCGAGACCCACAGCACCTCGCCCGTGACGAGCTCCTCCACGTCCACGGGCGCCGCGAGGATGGCGTCGTAGGTGCGCTGGTACTCGCGCTTGACGAAGGTCCCGAACATGGTCGCGAACACCGACGAGAACATCACCGCGGTGCCCACGGTGCCGGTGCCGACGAACTCGACGTAATCGAGGCCCTGCACCGACGCCACCAGCGACCCGAAGCCGAACCCGAACGCGAGCAGGTAGATCGTGGGCTCGACCGTCGACGAGAAGGTGGTCGAGCGCCAGTAGGACGAGAAGTTGATGATCTCGCGCACCAGCACGCCGCGGAGCGCGGGCCGCTCCAGCCGCCGGAGGCGCAGGGTGGATGCGCGGCGCGCGGCGGTGGCGGTCATGCGATCTCCTCGCCGGTCAGCAGCACGAACACGTCCTCCAGGTTCGCCGGGCGCCACTCCCCCTCGGGGGCCCGCAGGTCGCCGGGGTGCAGGCCCAGCAGCGTCAGGGACGTGCCCGTCCGCCGGGTGCGCAGCCCGGCGGCGGCCGCCTCGTCCGCCAGGTGGGCGAGGTGCGCCGGCGGGCCGTACACCTCCAGCGCGTCGCGCCCCGCGTGCGTCGCGACCAGCTCCGCGGGGGGCCCGTCGGCGACCGCGCGGCCGTGGGACACGATCGTGACCGTGTCCGCGAGCCGCGCGGCCTCCTCGATGTAATGGGTGGACATCAGGATCGCGACCCCCTCGGCGCGCAGCGCGTCGATGAGCGACCAGATCTCCTGGCGCACCTGGGGGTCGAGGCCGACGGTGGGCTCGTCCATCAGCAGCAGCCGCGGGCGGTGCACGCGCGCCCGCGCGATCAGCAGCCGCCGCCGCATGCCCCCCGACAGCTTGTCGGCGCGGGTGTCCCGGCGGTCGGCCAGGTTGGCGATGCCCAGCGCCCGTTCCACGGCCGGGCGGCGCTCCCGGCGCGGGATGCGGTACAGGTGCGTGAACACGACCAGGTTCTGCTCGACCGTCAGCGTGGTGTCGAGGTTGTCGAGCTGCGGCACCAGGCCCATCTGCGCTCGCGCGGACTTGGACTCCCGCGGCAGGCGGTAGCCCAGCACCTCGATCTCGCCGCGGTCGGGGATGGCCTGTGCCGTGAGCATCCGCATCGTCGTGCTCTTGCCGGCCCCGTTGGGGCCGAGCAGCCCGACGCAGGTGCCCCAGGGCACCTCGAGGTCGAGGCCGTCCACCGCCTGCACGCTGCCGTACGCCTTGGCGACGTCGTGGAGGCGCAGTGCGAGGCCGGACACCGGCGGGATGGTGCCAGGGGGCCCCGACGCCGCGCCCCCTCCGCCGCGCCCGCTACGCCTCGGGCGGGTCCACCGCGTGCGCGACCAGCGCCGCCCGGTCGCACCACTCCACGCTGAGTTCGTGGGTGGCGGCGAGCACCACCGGCGGCGCCACCCCCGCCTCGAGCGCCTCCTGCCACCGCGGCGCGCACAGGCACCAGCGGTCGCCGGGCCGCAGGCCGGGGAAGCCCCACTCGGGCACGGGCGTCACCAGGTCGTTGCCGTGGCGACGCGAGAACTCGAGGAACTCCGCGGTCATCAGGGCGCAGATGGTGTGCACGCCCACGTCCCCCTGCCCCGTGCGGCAGCAGCCGTCACGGAAGTAGCCGGTGAGCGGGTCGTGCGAGCAGGCGGCGAGATCGCCGCCGAGGACGTTGCGGGCCATGCCTCCATCCAAGCACGCCCATGGCCTCGCGCCGGCGGAGCGGCGCATCGCCGCGCCCCCTACCGCGGGCCGCCCGGGCTCCGGGCCGGGCCGGATGTCGACCGCGCCCTGTGACATGGGCGACACGTCATCGCCACCGCGCGGCAACCCCCGCCGGGGACCGCGGCCCCTACCGTGACGCCGTGCCCCCGGAACTCGTCCCGGCGCCGCCGGCGGCCGACAGGGATCCCATGGTCCTCCCGGCACCCGCCCGGACGCACGTGGAGTCGCACCGCGTGGCGCTCGCCGACGGGTCGGCGACGACCGTGCACGTCGCCATCTATTCGCGCGCGCTCGTGACGCCCGCCGTCGTGATGCTGGCCGCCCCCGAGCCGCTTGCGGAGTGGTGCCGGCGCACGGGTGTCCCCGACGCCATCGTCGGCGGCTTCTTCATCACGCCCGCCGGTCCCGCGCTCGGCGCGGTGCGCGTCGCCGGCCGACCGCTGGCGACCGCGGCGGTGGACCCCCGCTTCGCCGCCGCCCGCGCCTGCCTGCACGTCGACGGACCGGCGCTGCGGGTCGCGCCGCTCGGGGCCGTCCCCGCAGACGTCGCGGGCGACCTGCTGCAGGCCGGCCCGGCGCTCGTCGCGCGGGGACGCGTCCTGGTGAGGGACGGTGAGGACACGGAGGGGTTCTCGGCGGGCCACGCGCAGTTCGACTCCGACATCACCCGCGGGCGTCACCCGCGCGCCGCGCTGGGCTTCGACGCCGGCCGGCTCTTCGCGGTGGTGAGCGAGGGCAGGGCGGCCGGCGAGGCCGGTCTGACGCTGGGTGAGCTGGCGGCGTTCGTCCACGCGCTCGGCGCACAGGAGGGCATCAACCTGGATGGCGGCGGCTCCGCCTCCCTCGTGGTGGAGGGCGCGCTGGTCAACCGGCCGCGGGAGGGCGACGGGCGGGACATCCCCGGCGGCCGCCCGGTGGTGACCGCCCTCGCGCTGCTGCCGCGGGTTCAGTCCCCGGCGGCCGCGGCGGCGTAGACCTCCGCGACCTCGGCGGCGACGCCCTCCCAGGAGAAGCGCTCCCGGGCCCGCCGCCGGCCGTTCTCCCCGCGCACGGCGCGCTCCCGCCCGTCCGACGCGGCGGCGACCAGGGCGCGGGCGAGGGCCTCCACGTCGTCGGGGGGCACCAGCCACCCGCAGCGGTCCGGCGACGCGGGGTCGTCGTCCACGAAGGTGGGCGGGGCGCCCGCGCGGCAGGCGATGACCGGCACGCGCATCGCCATCGCCTCCACGTAGACCTGGCCGAACCGCTCGGCCACCGACGGCACCGCCATCACGTCGGCGCACGCGAGCACCTCCGCCAGCTCGGCGTGGGAGCGCCATCCGGCGAGGAACACCTCGTGCCCCCAGGGCGACGCGGCCGCGGCGTCGGCCGGGTGCTCGCCCTCCCACTCGCCCGGCGCCCCGCCCGCGAGCACCAGCGGCAGGGGGCGCCCCAGCAGGCCGCGCGCCCGCGCGTGAGCGCGCACCAGCAGCGCGGCCCGCTTGACCGCGGTGAACCGGCCCACGTAGAGCACCACGACGGCGTCGGGGTCGCAGAGCGGCGCCAGGTCGGTCTCGGTGTAGCGCACGCCGCCGGGATCCGGGCGCGCGGGCGACCAGCCCCGCGGCGTGTCCACCAGCCACCGCCGGAACAGCACCTCCCGCTCCGGCCGGGAGGCGCGCCGTCCGCCGAACAGTGTGAGGTCGGCGCCGTTGGGCACGACCCGGATGCGCGACGGATCCACCCCGAGCAGACGCGCGGCGTCGGCGCCGGACGGGGGGGAGGACACCAGGACGTGCGACGCGGCCCGGGCCCAGGCGCCCAGGCGCTCCCGCCAGCGCGCGGCGTGCGGCCACCCGGCCCCGGCGTCGATGGCGTCGATCATCAGCAGTTCGGTGCCGTGCAGGTGGGTCACCACCGGCAGGCCCGGCCGCACCCGCGCGAGCGCGGCGTGCATCGGCGTCAGGTGGTGCAGGTGGGCGACCTCGGCACCGTCCAGGACCCCCGGCGCCCCGAGGACCGCCTCCCACTCGCGCACCAGGTGCGCCGTGACGACGTCGTCCAGAGCGGCCATGACGGTGTCCGGGGCTCCGGGGCGGTCCTCGTAGGAGGGGTGCATGGGCGGGGAGGCCGCGAGCGGCCGCGGCGACCGCACGGCGGCGTCGTACGGGACGGCGACGAGGTCGGTCTCCGCGCCGAAGAAGCCGGCGGCGTGACCGGGCTCGCCCGCCGCCCCGAGCGAGCCCGCGACCACCCGGGTGCGCCAGCCCGCGCCCGGAAGGGCGCGGGCGAGGTAGCGCACCACCTGCGCGGACCCGCCGCGCGGGAAGAACATGAGCGCCTGGACCGCCTGTCGCACGGCCGACGACGGTACCGCACCCCGGGCGCCGACGGTGGTGCGGCGCCCGGTCCCTCGGCGCCGACGGTGGTGCGGCGCCCGGTCCTCGCCGCCGATGGGGGTGCGGCGACCGATCCCTGGCCCACGGGCCGACGGTGGTGCCGCGTCCGGGCCCTCAGCCCTCCTGCAGGGTGGCCGGGTCCATCCACACGACCTCCCACAGGTGCCCGTCCGGGTCGTGGAAGCTGCGCTCGTACATGAAGCCGTGGTCCTTCGGCTCGCGGGCCGGGGATCCGCCGGCGCGCAGGGCGGTCTCGGTCACGTCGTCCACGTCCTCCCGGCTCTCGGCCGAGAGGGCGACGATCGCCTCCACCGGCGCGCCCGCATCGGCCACCGGACGTGACGTGAACGTCGCGAAGAAGTCCCGCTGCAGCAGCATCACGTAGGCCTGATCGCTGACGACCATGCACGCCGCCCTGTCGTCGGTGAACTGCGTGTTGAACCCGAAGCCGAGCTCGCCGAAGAACCGCTTCGCGCGTTCCAGGTCGGCGACGGGCAGGTTGAGGAACATCATCCGGGGTGCGGTGGCGGGCATCGGGTCCTCCTGTGTGGGTGCTCTGTGATGGGGGACCGGTTCCGGCGCACGATCTCATCGCCCCTCCCGGGATTCGTGGGCGCCCACCATCGTCCGGCCCCGGGGGGAGTGTCGGGGCCGGCGCCACCGTCCGCCCCGCGGCGAGGACCGGGGCCCGCACCACCGTCCGGTCCGCGGCGAGGACCGGGGCCGGCGCCACCGTCCGCCCCCGGTATGTTCCCCACCGATGCGCGTCCTCGGGGTCAACGCCGTCTTCCACGACCCCGCCGCCGCCCTCGTCGTGGACGGGGTCACCGTCGCCGCCCTCGAGGAGGAGCGGCTGTCGCGGCGCAAGCACGGCAAGGACCCCGTGCCCTTCGCCACCTGGGAGCTGCCCGTGGCGGCCGCCCGGTGGTGCCTGGAGGCGGCCGGCCTGCGCCCCGCCGACCTGGACGCCGTCGCGTACTCGTACGACCCGTCCCTCGCGCCCCCGCCCGGCGAGGACCTCACCGACGACGGGTGGGAGGGCCTGCGCACCCTCTACGCGGGGCGCGCGCCGCTGTTCCTGCGCACCGCGCTGCCCGGCCTCGACCCCGACCGGGTGCGGTTCGTGCCGCACCACGTCGCCCATGCCGCGTCGGCCCACCTGGCCTCGCCGCACCCCTCCAGCGCCGTGCTCGTGTGCGACGGCCGGGGGGAGCGCGCCAGCATGCTGGCCGGTCACGCCGTCGACGGGGGGCTGCGGGTGCTGGGGGAGCAGCGGCTGCCCCACTCGCTCGGGCTCATGTACGAGGAGGCCACGGCGCACCTGGGCTTCCGGCGCTCCAGCGACGAGTACAAGGTGATGGCGCTCGCCGCGTACGGGCGCCCCCGCCACCGCGAGGCCCTGCGCCGCGTCGTGCGCGCGGACGGGCTGTCGGTCGCGACCGGTCCCATACGCTGGGAGGACCTCGCGCCGCCGCGGCCCCCGGGCGAGGACGCCCCGGTCGAGGAGGAGCACGCCGACCTGGCCGCCAGCCTGCAGGCGGTGCTGGAGGAGGTGCTGCTGGAGCTCTCCGCGACGCTGCACGCCCTCACTGGCGAGGCGGCGCTCACGATGGCCGGAGGCGTCGCCCTCAACTGCGTCGCCAACTCGCGCATCTGGCGCGACGGACCCTTCGACCACGTCTGGGTGCAGCCGGCGGCCGGAGACTCGGGCACCGCGCTGGGCGCCGCCCTGCACGTCGCCCACGCCCTCGGCGACGCGCCGGCGCCCATGGACACGGCCGCGCTCGGGCCGGGCTGGGACGACGCGGCGCTGGAGCGGTGCCTGCGCGAGGCGGACATGCCCTTCGCGCGGCCGCCCAACCTGGCCGCCGCCGTGGCCGACGTCATCGCCGCCGGCGGCGTGGTGGGGTGGTTCCAGGGGCGGTCGGAGTTCGGGCCCCGCGCCCTGGGGCATCGGAGCCTGCTCGGCTCGGCGGCGCACGCGGACATGACGGAGCGGCTCAACCGGGTCAAGGGCCGAGAGAGCTTCCGCCCCGTCGCGCCCATGATCCACCTGCACCGCGCCGCCGAGATCGTGGAGGGCGGGCCCCTGCCGAGCCCCCACATGCTGTTCGTCCACCGGGTCCGTCCCGCCTTCCGGGCGCGCATCCCCGCCGCGTGCCATGTGGACGGCACCGCCCGCGTCCAGACCGTCGACCCCGCCGACGAGCCCCTGGTGGCGCGGCTCCTGGACGAGGTGGAGCGGCGCCAGGGGCTGCCCGTCGTCATCAACACCAGCTTCAACACCGGTGGGCGGCCCATGGTGGATGCGCCGCGCGACGCCCTCGAGTGCTTCGGAGCGTCCCCGATCGCCGCCCTGGCGATGGGGCCCTTCCTCGTGACCCGGCCCACGTGACCGGCTTCGACGTCGTCATCCCCACCCTCGGGCGGGAATCGCTGGCGGCCCTGCTCGCGGCGCTGGCGGCCGGGCCGGGGCCCGCGCCCGGCCGGATCGTGCTGGTCGACGACCGCGCGGACGGCCCGCCGCTGGACCTCGCGCCGCTCGGGCCGCTGGCCCCGCGCGCCGAGGTGGTCCCCGGGGGCGGGCGCGGCCCCGCGGCCGCGCGCAACGCCGGCTGGCGCCGCTGCACCGCGACCTGGGTCGCGTTCCTCGATGACGACGTCGTCCCCGGGGTGGGCTGGCGGGCCGCGCTGGCAGCCGACCTGGCCGCCTGCCCGCCGGAGGTGGCGGCGACGCAGGGTCGCGTGCACGTGCCGCTGCCGGCGCACCGCCGCCCCACCGACCGCGAGCGGTCGGTGGCCGCCCTGGCCGACGCGCCCGACGTCACCGCCGACATGGCCTACCGCCGTGACGTGCTCGCGGCGGTGGGGGGCTTCGACGAGCGCTTCCCCCGCGCCTACCGCGAGGACACCGACCTGGCGCTGCGGGTACGCGCGGCGGGGTGGGTGATCGCGCGCGGCGGGCGCGCCGTGGCGCACCCCGTGCGGCCGGCGCCCTGGTGGGCGAGCGTGCGCGCGCAGGCCGGCAACGCGGACGACATGCTGATGCGCGCTCTCCACGGCCGCCGCTGGCGCCGCGGGCAGCCGGTGCGGGGCCGCCGCCCGCTGCACGTCGCCCAGACCGCCGCGGGCCTCGTGTTCCTGGTCGCCCTGGCGACGCGCCGCCGTCGTGTCGCGCGCCCGGCGGCGGCGCTGTGGGCCGCGGGCTGGGCCGAGTTCACCTGGCATCGGGCCCGCCGCGGGCCGGCCGCAGCGGGCGAGGTGCTCACCATGGCCGCGACCAGCGCCCTGATCCCGCCGGCGGCGACATGGCACAGCATCCGGGGCACGGTGCGCGCCCGGCGGCTGACGCGCACCGCCCGCACCTCAGAAGCGTCCGCGATAGGCGGCGCACCCCCGGCACACGTCCGGCGGGTCGTCCCCGAGCAACCGCCCGCGGAACTCCCGGTAGGCCCGCCCGTGCCAGACGTCGGCGAAGTCCTCTGAGGGATCGCCCAGCCGCACCCGCTCCTCGCCCATCACCATGCAGCACGGCTGGACCGCGCCGGTGCGGGTGACGTAGGCGCTGCGCCACGGCCAGTCGCACCCCGGCGCACCCGGCGCGCGCGGCGCGGCGGCCTGTGCGCCCAGCCGGGGCAGCCGCAGCTCGACGTCCAGCCGGCCGGCGCGCCGGCGCGCACGAGCGAAGGCGGCACGGGCGGTGGGATCGTCCGCGGGCAGCACCTGGTCCTCGGCGAACGCGCGGATCTCCCGGAAGGGCCGTGTGCCGGGGGCGTCGGAGAACTCGTGCGACAGGCCCTGCACCCACAGGCGGCCCACACCCCAGTGCGCGGCGAGCCGCACGACGTCGGGCACCTCCGCGACGTTTCGGCGCATGGCGACCGTCACCAGGGACAGCCGCGGAACGCGCGGGCGACCCGCGAGCGCACGCACCGCCGCTCGCACGTTGCGGCCCACCCGGCGCAGGTCTGCCCCGTCGCGCACCCAGGCGTAGGTCTCCGGCCGTGCGCCGTCCACGGAGATGTGCAGCCAGTCGAGGCCCGCGTCCGCGAGCGCGGCCATCCGCTCCCCGGTGAGCAGGGTCGCGTTCGTGTTGAACCCCACCCGCACGCCGCGCGCGCTCGCGGCCGCGACCATGTCCTCCAGGTCGGGCACCAGCAGCGGCTCGCCGAGCCCCTGGAGGGTGATGCGCTCCAGGCCGGGCAGGGAGTCGAGCAGACCGCGCATGCGCGCCGCGTCCATGCGCCCCTCGGTGCGCCCCAGCTTCGGCCGGTAGCGCACCAGGCACATGCGGCAGCTGAGGTTGCAGGCGCCCGTGACCTCCAGCTGGAGCTCGCGCGGCAGCGGGGGCCGGAGGGGGTCGGCGACGGCCATGGCGCGTAGTCCCCGGCCGGCGCCCGGCCGAACCCCACCGCCCCGCCGGCAGGCCGCCGGCGGGGCCGTGGGCGCGTTCACCCCGCGGCGTGCGCCAGCTCGGCGATGCGTGCCGTCGCCTCCCGGGTGCGCTCGGCCAGGTCGCGCACCTCGTCGGCGACGACCGCGAAGCCGCGGCCCTGCTCACCGGCCCGCGCGGCCTCGATGGCGGCGTTCAGCGCCAGCAGGTTCGTCTGCCCGGCGATGCCGCTGATCGTGCCGACCAGCTCGGTGATGCGCCCCATGCTCTCCTCGAGCTGCCGGCGCGCGTCCTCCCCGGTCAGCAGGTTCTCGGCCATCTTGTCGGCGTGGATGTCGGTGAGGGCGCCGACGACGCGCAGGGGAACGCCGTCCGGGTCGCGGCGGGTCTGCCCCCGCGCCCGGAACCACTTGTAGGTGCCGTCCTTCAGCTGCAGGCGGTACTCGACGTCGTAGGGGGTGCGGCCGGTGCGGTCGGTGAGGTGGTCGGCGAAGGCACGCAGCACCCGGTCCCTGTCCTCGGGGTGCAGGCGGGAGGCCCACGAGTCGAGCACGTCGGGGAAGTCGCGGCTGTCGCGGAAGCCCAGCAGGCGGCGGAACTGATCGGACCACCAGAACGCGTTGCGCGGGTTGACGGGGTCGCCGGCGACCACCTCCATGTCCCACAGCCCGTCGGTCAGCATGTCGCTGCCCAGCTCGAACCGCGCCATGCTCTTGGCCAGCAGCGCCGCGTTCTCACGGGCCTCGTGGATGTCGGCCAGGGACCCGGCGACCCGCAGGGGCACGCCGTCGGCGTCCCGGAGCGTGGCGCCCCGCGCCCGGAACCACCGGTACTCGCCGGACTTCAGCTGCAGGCGGTACTCGACGTCGTAGGGCGTCCGGCCGGTGCGGTCGGTCAGGTGCGCGGCGAACGCCTCGAGCGTGCGCTGCTTGTCCTCGGGGTGGAGGCGGGAGGCCCAGGAGTCGAGCACGTCGGGGAAGTCCTGGCGGTCGCGGAAGCCGAGCATGTGGCGGAACTGGTCCGACCACCAGAAGGCGTTGGCCGGGTTGACGGGGTCGCCCGCCACGACCTCCATGTCCCACAGGCCGTCGGCCGTGGCGCTCATCAGCAGCTCGACGCGGTCCCGCAGGTGCGTCGCCTCGTCCGCGGCGGTCTGGACCGCCGCCGCCTGCTCGGCGGCCGCCGCCGCCGACTCCTCGGCCTGGCCGCGTGCGGCGTCGCGCTCCGCACGCAGGGCCTCCGCCTCCTCGCGCGCGGCCGCGGCCTGCGCGGCCAGGCCCTCGCACGCCTCGCGCACGGCCGCGACGGCGTCCGCCGCCCGTCCGCGGCCCGAGTAGGTCCAGGTCGGCGTCCCGCCCGCCGCCACGGCGGGGGCGGCCGTGGTGAGCAGTTCGAGGAGCTCCGAGTCCGTTCGGAACATGTGGTCGGCCCTCCGGTCTGGGGTACGGGGAGTTGTGTCGGCGCCTCCCGGCACCGCCTGAACCCGGGGGGTCGCCGCGCGACCCACGGGCGTTTCCCCCGCCCTCCGCCGGGCACCCCGGACACACCCGACGGGAGGTGTCGTGATGGACGAGAGGGACCCCACCACCAGCCCGGAGACCGGCGCCGAGGGCGGCACGCTCGGCGGCACCGGCGAGCGTGCCGAGTCGGCCGGCCGGGGGACCGACCCCAACGCCTCACCCCAGGTGGGGCGGCCCGAGGGCGGCAGCTCCACCGACGACCCGCGCAACGCGGAGCGCTACGGGCCCTGAGTCCCGCCGGTCCCGCCCGCGCGGTCGGGCGGGACCACGACGGCGGGCTGCCCCGGCCCGGCCCGGGCGAACGGGCACCGGCTCGGTGGCGACACGCCCCGCCACCACGAGCCGGTGCCCCGGGGGTCACGTCCTGCGCGACCGCGACGCGGGTCCGGGCGGGGACGTCCGTGACGCCCATGCCCGACCGAGACGCGCGCGTCCCCACGGCGGACGGCGCGGGCGCGAAGCGGCCGGGCGGTGCGCGCGGCGAGGACGTCGCGCCTTCGAGCGGCGCCACCTCGCCGTGGCGGATGGGCCACCGGGCACACCGCCGGGCGGCCCGGATGCCCGCCCCACGCCGCGCGCGGACGTCCCTGACCACCCCCGTCGGGGGTCGCGCCAGCTCCGCGGTCGGGCGCCGGTCCCCGCCCGTTTCCACGTCCCGCGGCCGGGAACCCGACCGGCATGACCAGAACAGGCGAGATCCTCGAACCCCTCACGTCCCTCACGGATCCCCTCGGCGTGCTGTCGGTGTACCTCGACGCCCGGCCGTCCCGCATCGCCGCGCAGCGGCCGGAGTGGGAGGTGGAGTTGCGGAAGGGCCTCGGCCGGCTCCGCGACCGGGTGAAGGAGGAGGGCGATCACGCACACTGGACCGCGGTCCACACGGCGATGGACGCCCTGGAGGACGATCTGACCGCCCTCGTCGACCAGGAGTCGCCCGGGCGCGGGCGCGTCCTGTTCGCGGCGCTCTCCACCGGCGAGGTGCGGACCCTGCGTCTGCAGGTCGAGCTGCCGGACGCGGTCGTGCTGGAGGAGCGGCCCTACCTCACCCCGCTGGTGGCGGCGCTCGACGAGGCCCAGCCGGTCGGCATCCTCAACGTCTCCCGCGACGGGGTCCGCGTGGTGGACCGGGCCTTCGGCGAGGCCGAGGACGTCGAGTTCTTCGAGTTCGACGCCGACACCAGCGAGTGGCGGCGCAAGCGGGGGACCAGCGGGCACAACCCCGCCCTCGGCACGCCGGGGACCGGCGGCATGGGGGGCGGCGGGCCGGCGACGGGCCCCATGTACCAGCAGAGCGGCACGGACCATCGCGACCGCTACAACCGCAAGCTCGAGGACCATCAGGTGCGGTTCGTCAAGGACGTCGCGCCGCAGGTCGCCGACATGGCACGCGAGCGGGAGTGGGGCTACGTGGTGCTGGTGGGCGACCCGCGCCTGACGCGTCCCCTGGAGGAGGGCTTCCCGCCCAACCCGCCGTTCGCGGTGCTGCCCGTGGAGGGGACGGTCGAGTGGCAGCCGGCGCACGAACTCGCGGAGCACGTGCTGCCGCACGTCACCGAGGCGCGCCGGGCGGAGGAGGCCCGCCTCGTGCAGGAGGCGCGGGGGCACGCGGCGGCCGGCGGCCCCGGTTCCACCGACATCGGCGCGATCTGCGAGGCCCTCTTCCAGGGGCGGGTGGCGACGCTGCTGCTGTCGCACGGCCGTGACTGGGAGGGGGTGCGCGCGCCCGACGGCCGCCTCGCCCCGGCGGGGCACGCGCCGGACGGCGTGGCGCCCGGGGATCTGCAGCCGGAGCCGCGGCTGGGCGAGCGCATGCTGGAGATGGCGCTCGACACCTCGGCCCGGGCCCTCGTGGTGGAGGACGATCTGACCGCCCTCGTCGACCAGGAGTC
>DATMJR010000198.1:0-7522 GCA_035553775.1 Miltoncostaeaceae bacterium
CCCGGGAGGGTGGCGGCGGGGGCGTCGGCACCGTGCTCGGCCTCCCCCTACCCGATCCCGGGCTCCCGCACGGCGACGCGGCGCCCGCGCCGCCGCGCCGCCGACCGGGGCGCGGCGTGCCGCTGCTAGGGTGGGCGGCGACGCGGGAGTAGCTCAGTTGGCTAGAGCGTCAGCCTTCCAAGCTGAGGGTCGCGGGTTCGAGTCCCGTCTCCCGCTCTTGTTCTGAGAACCCGCTATCCATGCGGGTTCTCGTCGTTCTTAGGACACCAGGCGCAGGTGTCTCCGCCGGCGCTCTGCGTACTCAGTGCCGAAATCGTGCGCACGCGGCCGCGTACACAGCGTTCGCCATGGGGCATGCGCGCGCCAAGCTCGGCCGCGCGCAGCACGTGGAGGTAGTGGTCGGAGATGACGCGCGGCGAGTTGCCCATGCTGGCCGCCACGTAGGCCAGGGACCGCCCCTCGTGGATCAGCAACGAGCAGTACGAGGTGCGCCCGTCCTTGGGCGCCGCCTCGACCCCGGCGCGGTCGCACGCCGGCCGGAACACGCGCTCGCGCCGGTTGTGGGCGTCCACCGCGCATCCGCGCGGGTCTACCGAGTTGGAGCCGGTCCAGCTCCTAGCGAGGCCTGCTTCCTTGCGAATCGTTGCCTCTGGCCTGCGCGAAGGGTCAGGCGGAGAACGGTTCGGCCCACCCTTTCGGCGGGGGCGTCGTCTCTAGCTTCCCGGGCGAGCCCTGGGGTACCGTGTGTCCATGACCCCCGTACTTGCTCGAGGCTCATCTCCTTTCAGGAGCAGAGCATGGCCTCTCGCGGCGCTCACACTCGTCCTTCTCACCGCCATCGCGGCAGAGTTTGCCAGTGCGGCCCCAAGAACAAACTACTCTGGCCCCTTCAGCCGTCCTGACGGCCTAGTTCGCTGCGCTCTCTACCACGACGGGGCAGCTTGTGTGGCTATGCCGACAGGTAGGGTAGCTGCAGTATACAGCGATGGGACTACCGAGACGTATCGAACTACCGATCCCATCCGGCGCGGCCCTGCTTTCCGGAACCGCTGGCTGATAAACCGCGGAAGCACCATTGCGTGCCGTGTCGGACCTCGCTTCGTCATGTGCTCAACGGGTGGCGAAGTTGACTCCGGCTTCCTTATCGACACTCAAGCGCTGCTCTCAACCGAGTTCGGTTTGGAGCAGTTCTATGACGACGCACCGCGGCGGCCCGTCGTACCAGCTGGCTACGTCCCGCCGTACAGGTACACTCCGCCCAACGTAATCCCTGATTACCGAGACCCCGGTGGCACTTACGGCTCGATCTCGCCAGTGACCGGGCTACCGCGTACCTACTTTGTCCGCGGCTACGTTACACGGAGCGGCACCTACGTCGGGCCGTACTATCGAAGCTGTTCGCGCTGCAGATAGACGCCTGCCTCCCCCTCCCGGTGGCCAAAGGAAAGACGGAGGCACTGGCTTCACTCAACGTCCGGCCAACGGCTAACGCCTTCTCGCCTTGAGCTCGCCGGTCCCGGTATTCCAGCACCTCGTCGAGCAGGAATCGCCGGTGCCGGGAGTCCTCCGACGCGTAGCCGTAATGCAGCTCGCCGCGGTCGGCGAGGCGTGTGACCCAGGCCGCGACACCCCAAGCAGGCGGGCGGCCTGCGTCGTGGGTCAGCTCGACCGTGAAGCCTTAGCGGTCCTCGTCCACGTCCCTTCCATCGGCAACCGGCGCTCGCTCGTCGACCCAGGGCAGCGCCGACTTTCCTCGGGCCTTCCGGAGTCCTCGGGCGAGTAGGATAGGCCGCCGTCGGCCCCCCTCCTCGACTAGATCCCCTACGGAATGAGCATCGGCCGCCCCCGTCACTTCCTGTTTGGCTGGAATCCGAACCCGTCGCCAAATCTGGACTTCTATGACCTGGAGGCCGACGAGGACCCCAGCGTCTGGTGGGTCGCGGCCCACAACCGCACCGGCCTCCCCCTCTACGCGGACGCGCTTCGCCCCGGGGCGCTAGCCGCCCTCTGGCGTCACGGAGACGAGCCCGGGGTGATTGGCGTCGCGCGTATTCTCAGTAACCCGTGGTGGAACGATCCGATCTCGGGCCGTCGCGCCGACTATGGACGGGATAACGTCGGCAGCTATCTCGATGCTCTGACAGCGTCGGCGGCGGCGGGAGAAGAGTTGGTTCCCGGTTACTTCGTCGACTGGGAGCTTCACCTGTTCCAGCGCCGGGGGAGCCGACCGTCAGTGCCGAGGTCTTGCGCGCTAGCCCCCTATGGCAGGGACGCTCGCCGGTGGGGAGCCGCCGCAACAGGCAGTTCGCCAACCCCATCGGTCTCGATGCGGCTCGCTGGGAGACAATTGCGAGCCGCCTGAGCCCCGACCTGCGGGCGCTACTGAACCGCCGCGTTTAGGTCAGCGAGGGGCCGCAGTTCGGAGGCCCCAGCGCGTCCCGGTCCCGCCCCGGGTCCTGCGTACACAGCGCGTACATCGCTCGGGACGGCGCGGGAACGGCCGGGAAAGGAAGCCCTGCTGATCGCTGCTTTCCCCTTCCCCACCGTTCCCGCTTTTTCCCTGTAGAGGGAGCCTTCCAAGCTGAGGGTCGCGGGTTCGAGTCCTGTCGCCCGCCTTCTCCACCTCGCCGGGGCGGCGGGGTCCTCAGGACCGCCTCCGGCGGGCCTCCGCCGTCAGGTCGGCCGCGAACCGCTCGGCCTGGTCGAGCTGCATCCGGAGGCGCTCGCAGCGCTCGGCCGCCGGGGACGCGTACAGACCGGGCCGGGCCGGCGCGGCGTCGCCGGCCGCCCCGCGGCCGCGCGCCTCAGGCAGGTCGCCCATCTCGTCCAGGGTGAAACCGAGGGGCTTCATCACCTTCATCCACCGGAGCCGCGCCACGTCCGCGTCCGTGTACGGCCGGAAGCCACCGTCGGTCCTGCCCGACGGTCGCACCAGGCCCGCCTCCTCGTGGGACCGCACCGTCCGCGGCGAGAGCCCGACCCGGGTGGCGACCTCGCCGATGTGGCGGGTGCGCTCCACGAGTGCCGGGTCGGGCCTCTTCCCCGGTCATCGGCCGGACCTCCGGTGTGACCGGGGCGCGGCGTCGGACGAGGCGATCTCCGGCGGAGCCTGCCTGGGCCGGCGACCCTTCCGCATCGTCAGGGTGCGTGCGCGCGCGCGCACGGGCCGTCGCCGGCCCAGGCACATCCGGCCGCGGCGCCCGTGGGACTACCGCGCCGGTCCGAACGGGTCCCCGTCCACGAGCGAGGCGAGGGGGAACTCCGGGTTGCGCCTGCGGAAGAAGTCCAGCTGGTGGGGGCTCTCGAAGACGGCCATCACGGCCCCGTCGCCGCGCTGCAGCGTGGGAATGCCCAGGCGCTCCACGGCGGGCGCGTCGTCCGGGCGCACCCGCTGGGGGAACCCGAGGCGCGGGGGGTCGAGCTCGACGCGCGCCCGGAACTCCTCCGTGAGCCGGTGCACGGCGACCTCGAACTGCAGCGGCCCGACGGCCGCGAGCACGGGCGCCGGGTCCCGGTGGCTGCGGCGGTGGAGGACCTGGACGACGCCCTCCTGCTCGAGCTGCTCGAGCCCCCGGCGGAACTGCTTGTGGCGGCCGCTGTCCAGGTTCCGGGCGACCGCGAAGTGCTCGGGCGAGAACGCGGGGATCGGCGGGTAGGTCACCGGCGGCCCCTCGTACAGGGTGTCGCCGATGCGCAGCTCCGCGGCGTTCACCAGCCCCACGACGTCGCCGGGGAAGGCCTCCTCGAGCGGCCGTCGCTCCTGGGCGAAGGGGAGGTGCGCGTGCCGCGTGGTGATGTGACGGCCCGTGCGCGCGATCGTCAGCGGCGCGCCGCGCCGGAAGCAGCCGGAGCAGACGCGGACGTAGGCGATGCGATCCCGGTGCGCGGGGTCGCTGTTCGCCTGGACCTTGAACACGAAGCCGCTGAACGGCGCGCTCACCGGACGCGGCGCGCCCTCCGCGTCGGCCCAGGGCTGCGGCGCGGGGGCCAGATCGACGAGCGCATCGAGGACGTGGCGTACGCCGAAGTTGGCGAGGGCCGATCCGAAGTACACCGGGGTCACCTCCCCCGCCAGGAACGCATGGCGGGCGAGCACCGCTCCGGCCGCCTCGAGCAGGGCCACCTCCTCGTCGGCGCGTGTGCGGGCGGCAGCGCTGACGGCCGCATCCGCCCACGCGGCGACCTGCTCGTCGGTCTCGCTCGCGCCGTGGGCGGAACGGGTGAAGCGGACGAACCGCCGCCGCGTCCGGTCGTACAGCCCCTCGAACGCGCCGGCCTCCCCCACGGGCCACGTCACCGGGGCGGCGGCCATGCCCATCTCGTCCTCGATCTGGTCGATCAGCGCCAGGGGCTCCATGCCCGGGCGGTCCACCTTGTTGGCGAAGGTCACCACGGGGACCCCGCGACGCCGGCAGACGGCCAGCAGCTTGCGCGTCTGCTCCTCGATCCCCTTCGCGGCGTCCAGCACCATCAGCGCGGCGTCGCAGGCGGTGAGCACGCGGTAGGTGTCCTCCGAAAAGTCCCGGTGGCCGGGCGTGTCGAGGAGGTTCAGCACCGTGTCGCGGTACTCGAACCGGAGGACGGTGGAGCTGACCGAGATGCCGCGCTGCCGCTCGATCGCCATCCAGTCGGATGTCGTGGAGCGATGGCCCTTCCGCGCCTTGACGGCTCCGGCGAGCTCGATCGCGCCGCCGTAGAGCAGCAGCTTCTCGGTGAGCGTGGTCTTGCCTGCGTCCGGGTGGGAGATGATCGCGAACGACCGCCTCCGCGCGGCCTCCGCGGTGATCTCGGCCTCGGTCATCGGGTCTCTCCGCGCGTCGGTATCGGCGCCCTGGGACGCGGGCCGCCCGCCGGTTCGTGCGCCGGCGACCGCCCGGCGCCCGTCGGTACGAGTCTACGCCCGCGCGAGGCGTGGACCTCGGAGGCGCCCATCGATGGAGAAGCCCGCCCTGCGCGCTCACACCCCCCTGCGACCCGCACCGGGCAGGGGCGGGGGCGCGCGACCGTGACCGAGCTGGTGGCTTCTCGACGTGCGGCAGGTGTGGCACGGCGGGACGCCGATGCGGCGACCCCGAACACGGCGCGCAGGTGCCGACCGGCGGCGCCGGGGAGATCGCCGCGCTCCCGCAGGCCCGCGGGATCACGAGCGACGACGCGCTGCCGATCGCGCACCGCGGGCCGCGAGGGGGTGCACCTGCAACGTGGCACGGCATCCTCCCGACGCATCGGGTTCGCCGTGACCGACCCGGCCTTCCGGACGCGGAGCACCACGCGCCCCGCTGCGGAGGGCCTTCCGCGTCCGGCGGGGGACCGGTGCCGGAGACGGGCCCGCCGCGCAACGACATGCTGGGGGCGTCGGATGCCGCCGAGCGCCGGCGGGAGGTCCGCCGGGCCCAGGAGGCGACGACGGCACCCCGGCGGTGCTCTCCGCGCCCACGAAGCGGGACGGCGTCACCATGCGGCGCGCCCTGGACCTGCCCGCCGCGCACGCGGCCCTCGGCGACCGGGTGATGGCCCTGGTCCGTGCCCACGGGCCGACCGCCGCCCGCACCCGCGTCGAGGCGACCCCGGGGCAGTCGTGACGTGACGCGGTGGCCCGACATCTCCGACCTCCACCGCGCGGCCGACGTGCTCGTGACCCACCGCGCGTCCTCCATCCGATTCGTCGCGCGTTTCCGCGACCTCGACGACGGCCCGGCCTCGCGACCGGCGGTTGAGGCCCTGCTGGGCGGGGAGAGATGACCGGCGGTCCGCGCCGCCGCAGGACCGCCCCGCACCCGGAGGCCGAGTGACCGGACAGACACCCCGCATCCGCCCCTGCCGGGAACCCTCGCCCGGTCGGCGGGAGCACGCGGGCGCCGTCTGGTGCCCCGCCACACCCCTCGCGCGCGGGGCCGGCACCCCCCGGGCCGGCGCGGGCGCCGCATGAGCGCGGCGGATGAGTCGGCCGCGGCGTCCCCGCCCGCGGGCGCGCTGCGCCGCCTGGGGGACCGGTGGATCCACCCCGTCGGCATCGGCTGCCTGGCCATGTCCACGGGCGACGACCGCGACGAGGGGCGCTCCCTGCGCACCATCCACGCGGCGCTCGACGCCGGCGTTCAGCTGATCGACACGGCCGACTCGTACGCCCGCGACGAGGCCGAGTTCGGGCACAACGAGCGGCTGATCGCGCGGGCGCTGCGCACGTCCTCCCGGGGGCACGAGGCCATCGTCGCCACCAAGGGCGGGCACACGCGCCGCGGGGCCGACTGGGAGCTCGACGGCCGGCCGGAGCATCTGCGGGCGGCGTGCGAGGCCTCGCTGCGGCGGCTCGGCGTGGAGCGGATCGACCTCTACCAGTTCCACCGTCCCGACCCCCGCGTCCCCTTCGAGGAGTCGATCGGGGCGCTGCGCGACCTGCGCGACGCGGGCACGGTCCGCTGGGTCGGCATCTCGAACGTCGACCGCGACCAGATCAGGAGCGCGCGGCGGATCGTCGAGATCGCCGCCGTGCAGAACGAGCTCTCCCCCCGCTTCCCCCACCCCCTGCACAACGGGGAGGTGGCGGCCTGCGAGCGTGACGGCATCGCCTTCCTGCCCTGGTCCCCCTTCGGCGGCATCGGCAACGCCGCCGGCGTCGGCTCCGCCGCCGTGCAGGGCGTCGCCCGGGCGCGCGGGGTCTCCCCCCACCGGGTCGTGCTCGCCTGGTTGCTCGCCCGCTCGCCCGTGATGATCCCGATCCCCGGCGTCAGCCGGCCGGAGACCGCCCTCGACTGCGCGCGGGCGCCCGCGCTGCGGCTGGAGCCCGGCGAGCTGGCGGCGCTCGCCGCCGGGTACGCCCCCGCCGGGCCCTGACCGGGGTCAGGTCCGGGCGACCGCCCGGCACGCCTCGAGCACGTCCTCCGCGGCGTCGAGCGCCTGGCGCATGCAGTCGTCCATGTCGATGTAGACGTAGTTGGCGAGCCGCCCGGCGAAGAACGTGCGCTCGGCGCCGATGCGGTCACGCAGATGGTTCTGGTACCGGGTGTTGAGCTGCCTGTTGTGCGGCAGCTCGATGGGGTAGTAGCGGCTCGGCGCCCCCGTGAACTCGAAGCCCAGCACGGTCCCCTGGCACCGCTGACGCGATGCGTGCTTGGTCTCGTGGATGCGCACGAACGGGTACTCGAGGCCGGGGTAGTTGACGACCATCGCCCCCTGCGCGTACTCCACGTGCGGCACGTGGACGTTGCGGACGCGATGCCGCGCCACTCCAGCCGGCCGAAGCGCTCGCCGCAGAACACGTCCAGCGGGCAGGTGAGGACGACGGCGTCGGCCTGCGTGTCCCGCATGTGCGCGTCGAGGTCCTCGAGGGTCACGTCGACGCCCGTGCGCAGCTCGATCAGCTCGTCGTCGAGCAGCCCCTGGATGAGGTCGGTGTAGCCGTTGGCGCCCGCGGGCCAGCCCTGGAAGGGATCCGGGAACAGGTACGGGTCGTTGTCGCGGCGCACCGAGACGCGGCGGGGCGCCCACTGCGCCGACAGCTCACGTGCCGGCCGCCCCCACT
>DATMJR010000199.1:0-4241 GCA_035553775.1 Miltoncostaeaceae bacterium
CCAACGTCCCCGGCGGGTGCTCGCCGCCCTCCACGACCTCCCCGACCGCCTCCGCGCCGGCCGCTTCTATCTGGACGTGCCGCCACCGCCCTACGTCGCCGGCGCGGAGGCGGTCGGGGAGGTCGTGGAGGGCGGCGAGCACCCGCCGGGGACGTTGGTGTGGTGCCTGCGCCCCACGGGGCTCTGGGCCGAGGAGTTCACCACGGCCGGCGCGCACGCCGTCGTGCCGCTGCCCGCCGGCACCGACCCCTTCCGGGCGGCGGCGCTCGGCATCGCCGGCCTGGCCGGGTGGATGCCGATCACCCGCGCCCGCACGCGCCCCGGCGAGACCGTCGCGGTGCTGGGCGCGAGCGGGGTGGTGGGGCAGGTCGCGGTGCAGGCCGCGCGCCTCGCGGGCGCCGGACGGGTCGTCGCGCTGGCGCGCAGCGCCGCCGGACGTGCGCGGGCCCGGGATCTCGGCGCGCACGAGGTGGTCGCCCTCGACGGCGGGGACCTGACGGCGGCGGTGCGGCGCGCGTGCCCGGACGGCGTCGACGTGGTCGTGGACACCCTGTGGGGGCCGCCCCTGCAGGCGGTGCTGCCCGTGCTGTCGCGCGGCGGACGGATGGTGCAGGTGGGCAGCGCCGCAGCCCCCACCGCGGAACTGCCGGGCGGGCCGCTGCGGGGCGGCCGGCTGGAGCTGCTCGGGTTCTCGGTGTTCTCCGAGGCGCCCGCCGACCTCGCGCCCGCCTATGCGGCGCTCGTCGCGGCGGCCGCGCGCGGCGACGTGGACGTCCCGATCGCCACCGTGCCGCTGGCCGAGGGCGCGCGCGCGTGGGAGGCGGTCCGGGCCGGCGCCGGCGGGGTCAAGCACGTGCTCGTGCCCGGCTAGGTGGAGGGCGCGCCGATCGCGGCGCGGGCGCTCGAGGCGCTGCCGTTCCAGACCGCGGTGCTGGACGGCGACGGGGTGATCGTTGCCACCAACCGCGCCTGGGACGCCTTCGCGGCCGAGAACGGCGGCACCGCCGCGTCGTGCGGCGTGGGCGCCAGCTACGTCGAGGTGTGCCGCGGCGTCGCCGCGGATGCGACGGACGAGGCCCGCGGCCTGGCCGCCGACCTCGCGGCGGTGCTCGCGGGCCGCCGGGACCGGGTGGACCTCGAGTACCCGTGCGACTCGCCCAGCGAGCGGCGGTGGTTCCTGATGACGGCCGCCGCGCTCCCCGGCGGTCCCGGAGCCGTGGTCACGCACGTCGACGTCACGCGCCGCAAGCTGCAGGAGCTCGGCATCGAGCAGTTCAGCATGTCGCTCGCACACGACCTGCAGGCGCCGCTGCGCACCGCCGTCGGCCTCGCCGAGCTGGTCGTGTCGGACGTCGCGTCCGGCGCCCCCGCCGAGGACCTGCGCCGCCGCGTCGATGCACTGGGCGACGCGGCCGGCCGGGGCCGGCGTCTGCTGCAGGCGATGGTGGCGCGGCTGCGGATGGAGCGCCCGGCGGAGCCGGAGACGTTTCCGCTCGACGAGGCCCTCCGCGGCGCCGCCACCGCCGTGGCCCCGCGGGTGCGGGCGGCCGGGGGCACGCTGGTGCTGCCCGAGACGGCGCCCCACGTGCACGCCGACGAGGCGCGGGTGCGCCTCGTGCTGGTCAACCTGCTGGAGAACGCGCTCAAGTACCGGCACCCCGACCGCGCGCCGCGCATCCGCGTCGCGGCGGCGCCGATGGGGGCGGGGCACGTGCGGGTGGAGGTCGCCGACAACGGCGCCGGCATCGACCCCGCCCACCGCGAGGCGGTCTTTGCGCCGCTGCGCCGGTTCGCGCCCGACCCGGCGGCGACGGAGGGGATCGGGATCGGGCTGGCCCTGTGCCGGGCCGCCGTGGAGAGCATGGGCGGCCGCATCTGGGTGGAGGAGTCGGACGGCGAGGGGACGCGTGTCGCGTTCACGCTGCGCGTGCCGGGGGGTTTCGCGCCGGCCCCCGTGCCGGACGGCGCCGCGGCGGGCTAGCCGGAGGAGGGCGGCCGGGGCGGTCCGCCGGGCGACCCGAACGCCTCCTCGGCGGTCAACCCGGGCCCGGGCGGCGCCGGCTCCGGGCGCTCCGGGAACGCGGCGGTGCCGAACCAGACCCCGGCGAGGATGCCCACCGCGAGCACCAGGCCGACGAGGACGAGTACCCCGGCGATGACGAGACCGATGGTGACCACGGGGCCAGACTAGCGCCGCGGCCGGGCCGGGGCGCGCCCTCTACCATCGTCGGCCGTGGATGACCGCACGCTGACCCTGCTGGAGCTGCCGGCCGTGCAGGAGCGCCTGGCCGCGCACACCCACTTCGCCGGCGGGCGGGCCCTTGCCGAGGCGCTGGCCCCGAGCGCGGACCCCGCAACCGTGCGCACCCTGCGCGCGGAGACCGAGGAGGCCCTCGGACTGCAGGAGGCGGCGGTCGCCGGGCCGGGCGGCGCCCATGACGTGCGCCCCCAGGCCGACGCGGCCGCGCGGGGAGGCGTCCTCACGGTGCTCGACCTGCAGGCCGTCGACGCGACCCTCGGCGCCGCGCTAGAGGTGCGCGCCGGGGTGCTGGCCCGCGAGGAGCAGGCGCCGCTGCTGGCGGCGCGCCTGGACGCGATCGATCCGATCGCGCTCGCGGCGCTGCGCGCGCGCCTGGACCGCACCCTCGACCGGCGTGGAGGACTGCTCGACACCGCGACCCCCGAGCTGGCCCAGGCCCGCGCGCGCCTGGCCGCGGGCCGGCGGGAGGCCGCCGACACCCTCCGCCGGCTGGCCTCGCGCCTGCGCGCGCACCTCCAGGAGAGCTTCACCACCGAGCGCTCGGGCCGCCCGGTGCTGGCGGTCAAGGCGAGCAGCCGCGGCGCCGTGCCGGGCATCGTGCACGACAGCTCGGGCAGCGGGCAGACGATCTTCGTGGAGCCGTTCGAGCTGGTGGAGGCCAACAACCGCCTGCGCGAGCTGGAGGCGGCCGAGGCCGCCGAGGTGGAGCGGGTGCTCGCCGAGCTGTCGGCGGCCGTCGGCGGGGCGGCGGGGGAGATCGTCCACGCGGTCGAGGCGCTCGCGCACCACGACCTCGCGCTCGCCCGCGCCGAGCTGTCGCACGCCTGGCGGGGGTGCCCCGTCGAGGACGCCGCCGAGGTGGATCTGCAGGCCGCCCGTCACCCCCTGCTGGACCCGGCCCGCGCGGTGCCGGTGGACCTGCCCCTGGAGGGGATCCGCGCGCTCGTGGTGAGCGGGCCCAACACGGGCGGCAAGACCGTGTCGCTGAAGACGCTCGGCCTGCTGGCGGTGCTCGCCCAGTGCGGGCTGCGGGTGCCCGCGCGGCGGGCGCGCCTGCCCGTGTTCGACGTCGTGCTCGCCGACATCGGCGACGACCAGTCGATCGCGCGCAACCTGTCGACGTTCTCGGCCCACGTCCGCCGGCTGGTGGAGATCGTGGAGCGCGCCGGACCGCGCAGCCTCGTGCTGCTCGACGAGGTCGCGGGCGGGACCGACCCTGAGGAGGGCGGGCCGCTGGCGCGTGCCGTCATCGGGCGCCTCGTCGGGGCGGGCGCGCTGGTGCTGGCCACCACGCACCTGGGGGCGCTCAAGGAGTGGGCCGCCGAGACGCCGGCGGTGCGCAACGCCGCGGTCGGCATCGACCCGGAGACGCTCCGGCCCCTCTACACGCTGCGCATCGGCGCCCCGGGCGCATCCCACGCGCTCGACATCGCCCGCGACCTCGGCCTGGACCCGGACGTGATCGCGGCCGCCCGGGCGGCGATGTCTCCCGAGCGGCGACGCGCCGACGAGCTGCTGCGGGAGGCCTCCGAGTCCCGTGCGGCCGCGGCGCGGGAACTGCGGCGTGCGGGCGAGGACCGCATGCGGGCCGAACGCGCGGCGCACGCCGCCGAGGAGCACCGCGCCGAGCTGCAGGCGCGCCTGGCGCGCCAGCGCGAGGAGGCGCACGCCGAGCGCGAGCGGGCGCGCGCGCGCGCGGAGGAGGAGCTCGAGGGGCTCCAGCGCGAGCTGGCGGACCTGCGGCGCGAGATCGCGCAGGCGCGGCGCGCCGAGGAGGCGCGGCGCCGGACCTCGGCGCGGGCGGCCAGCGCCGGCGCCGAGCCGCTCGCCCAGGCCGCGCGCCGGCGGGAGAGCGAGCGCGACCAGCGGCTCGGGCGTGCCGCCGACGTGGCCGCCCGGGCCCGCGCGGCCGTGACCGAGGCGCGCGGGGAGGCCGGGGGCGGCCCGGTGGCGGTGGGCGACCGCGTCGCCGACCCGCAGA
>DATMJR010000200.1:0-3307 GCA_035553775.1 Miltoncostaeaceae bacterium
GGCCGGCGGTCGCGCGGGGCAGGAGCGGGTACGGGTGTGCGAGAAAGACCTCACGCGAGAGGGTGCACCGGACGCGTCGTCGCCGAGGACGCGCCGGGGCCCGACGAGGAGCCGCGATGCCGCGCACGACCCCCCACCCCGCCGCCGCCCTCCGGGGGGTGCCGCTGTGAGCTCGCGCCCGGCCGACCCGGCCCGCGCCGCCGACGGGCGCAACGGGCACGAGGACATCGACCCCGCCGAGACCCGGGAGTGGCTCGAGGCGGTCGAGGACCTGCTGCGCGAGTACGGCCCGGGGCGCACCGCCGACCTGCTCGGGCAGGCGGTCACCGAGGCGCGGCTGTGGGGCGCGCCGGTGCCCGTCAGCGACAGCACGCCCTACATCAACACGATCCCGCCCGAGGACGAGCCGCCCATGCCGGGCGACCCCGAGGTGGAGCGACGGCTGCGGTCGGCCATCCGCTGGAACGCCGCGGCGCTGGTGCTGCAGGCCAACAAGGAGTCGTCCGAGCTCGGCGGCCACATCGCCTCGTTCCAGTCGGCCGCGACGCTCTACGAGGTCGGCTTCAACCACTTCTGGCACGCCCGCAGCGCCGAGCACGGCGGTGACCTGGTCTACATCCAGGGCCACTCCTCGCCCGGCATCTACGCCCGCGCCTTCCTCGAGGGCCGGCTCGACGAGGACCAGCTGCGCAACTTCCGCCGCGAGGTGGGCGGCGAGGGCGTGCCGTCGTACCCGCACCCCTGGCTGATGCCGGACTTCTGGCAGTTCCCCACGGTCTCGATGGGCCTGGGGCCGATCATGGCGATCTACCAGGCCCGGTTCATGAAGTACCTGCAGGGCCGGGAGATCGTGGGCACCGAGGGCCGCAGGGTGTGGGCATTCATGGGTGACGGCGAGATGGACGAGCCCGAGTCGATGGGGGCGATCTCGCTGGCCGGGCGCGAGCGGCTCGACAACCTCGTGTTCGTCGTCAACTGCAACCTGCAGCGGCTGGACGGGCCGGTGCGCGGCAACGGCAAGATCATCCAGGAGCTGGAGACCAACTTCCGCGGCGCGGGCTGGAACGTCATCAAGGTCGTGTGGGGCGAGAACTGGGACCCGCTCCTGGCCGCCGACCACGACGGGCTGCTGCGCCGCCGCATGGAGGAGGCGGTCGACGGCGAGTACCAGACGTTCAAGTCACGCGACGCGGACTACGTGCGCGAGCACTTCTTCGGCGCCTACCCCGAGCTGAAGCGGCGCGTCGCCCACATGAGCGACCCCGAGATCTGGGCGCTCAACCGGGGCGGGCACAGCCCGCGCAAGGTGTACGCCGCCTACCACGCCGCGATGCACCACGAGGGGCAGCCCACGGTGATCCTGGCCAAGACCATCAAGGGCTACGGCATGGGCCGGGCCGGCGAGGGCCAGAACATCACGCACCAGCAGAAGAAGATGAACGAGGAGGCGCTGCTCGCCTTCCGCGACCGCTTCGGGGTGCCGCTGACGGACGAGCAGGCCCGGGACGCGGTCTTCTACCGCCCGCCCGAGGACAGTCCCGAGATGCGGTACCTGCGCGAGCACCGGGAGGCGCTCGGGGGCAGCCTGCCCGCGCGGCGCCCGGAGGCGGAGCCGCTCGAGGTGCCGCCGCTGGAGGCGTTCGACGCGCTGCTGAAGAGCACGGGCGACCGCACCATCTCCACCACCATGGCGTTCGTGCGCGCCCTCGGGGTCCTGGTGCGCGACCGGGCCCTGGGGCAGCGCGTCGTGCCGATCGTGCCCGACGAGTCGCGCACGTTCGGCATGGAGGGCATGTTCCGGCAGCTCGGCATCTTCAGCCAGGTCGGCCAGCTCTACAAGCCGGAGGACGCCGAGCAGCTGATGTTCTACCGGGAGGACAAGAAGGGCCAGATGCTCGAGGAGGGCATCACGGAGGCCGGCGCCATCTCCTCCTGGATCGCCGCCGCCACCTCGTACGCCAACCACGGCGTCGCGATGGTGCCCTTCTACATCTTCTACTCGATGTTCGGCTTCCAGCGGGTCGGCGACCTGGCCTGGGCCGCGGGCGACAGCCGCGCGCGCGGCTTCCTGGTCGGGGGCACCGCGGGCCGCACCACGCTCAACGGCGAGGGCCTGCAGCACCAGGACGGCCACAGCCACCTGCTGGCCTCGGCGATCCCGAACTGCGTCGCGTACGACCCGACGTTCGCCTACGAGCTGGCCATCATCCTGCAGGACGGCCTGCGGCGGATGCTCGCCGAGCGCGAGGACGTCTTCTACTACGTGACCGTGATGAACGAGAACTACGTCCACCCCGCGATGCCGGAGGGCTGCGAGGAGGGCGTGCTGCGCGGCATGCACCTCATCCACGAGGGCGAGGGCGACGGCCCTCGCGTGCAGATGATGGGCTCGGGCACGATCCTGCGCGAGGTGGTCGCGGCCGCCGAGCTGCTGCAGGAGGACTACGGCGTCCTCGCCGACGTCTGGAGCGCCACCTCCTGGACCGAGCTGCGCCGCGACGGCATGGAGGTGGAGCGGTGGAACCGCCTCCACCCGCTCGACGACCCGCGCCAGTGCTGGGTGGAGGCGTGCCTGGGCGACCGCGACGGCCCCGTCGTCGCCGCCAGCGACTACGTGCGCGCCTGGCCGGAGGGGATCCGGCCCTGGGTGCGCGGCCGCTTCACGGTGCTCGGCACCGACGGGTACGGGCGCAGCGATCGCCGCGTGACCCTGCGGCGCTTCTTCGAGGTCGACCGGCACCACATCGCCGTCGCGGCGCTGCACGCGCTCGGACAGGAGGGCGTCATCGACCCCGCGATCGCCGCCCAGGCGATCGCCCATCACGAGATCGACCCGGAGGCCGCCCCGCCGTGGCAGCGATGACCGAGGTCCGCGTCCCCGATCTGGGGGACTTCGCGGACGTGCCCGTGATCGAGGTGCTGGTGCAGGCGGGCGACACCGTCGCGCCGGAGGATCCGCTGATCGTCCTGGAGTCCGACAAGGCGAGCATGGAGGTACCCTCGCCCGAGGCCGGCGTCGTGGGCGAGGTCCGCATCAGGGTGGGTGACACCGTCAACGCCGGCGACGTCATCGTGCTGCTCTCCTCCGACGGCGGGGGCGAGGGCGGGGGCGGCGACGGCGGGACCGCGTCCGCGACCGCCCCGGCCGGGGCCGTGGAGACGCAGCCCCAGGAACCCGACGCGGGCGGCGACCGCACACCGTCCCATGCGGGCGCGGAGGCGGCCCAGGAGGACGAGCCGTCGACGCGTGGCGAGACCCCCGGCGCGGGCGCCGCGGCGTCCGGTGGGGACGGCGGCGACGCGGGGG
>DATMJR010000201.1:0-3433 GCA_035553775.1 Miltoncostaeaceae bacterium
CGCCTGCGCCCTGCGTGCGGCCGAGCGGTCGGCCGCACGGCCGGGGACGCGGTGCTGGTCCTGGGGGCCGGCGTGCAGGGGCTGGTGGTGACCGCCGCCCTCGCCCGGCGGGGGTGCGCCGTGACCGCCTGCGACCCCCACCCGGAGCGGCGGGCGCTGGCGCGCGCCTTCGGCGCCCTGCGAGCGCTCGACGCCCCGCGGGATCCCGCGGGCCGCGCCGCCGTGGCCGCCGCGCTGCCCGGCGGTGCGGACGTCGTGGTGGCGGCGCACGCCGGCGCGGACACGATCGCGCAGGCCCTCGACCTGGTGGCGCGCGGCGGCGAGGTCAACGTCCACGGGGGCCCGGAGGCCGAGGTGCGGCCCCCCTTGCCGGCGGCCCGCCTGCATTACGACGAGATCACGGTGCAGGCCTCGTACCACCACACGCCCCACACCGTGCGCGCCGCACTGTGGCTCATCGCCGAGGGGGGACTGCCCTTCGCCCGCCTGCTGGGCGAGGAGATCGCCCTGGAGGGCGTGGCCGCGGCGCTCGCTCGCCCCGGGCCCAAGCGACCCGTGCGCCCCGCCTAGGGCGCACGGGCGCCGGATCAGTCGTTCAGCAGCCGCCGCAGGCGGTCGAGCTGCTGGCTCTGCTCGCGCAGCTGGTCGAGCTCGCGCTGCTGCGTGCGCACCATGTCGGTCAGGTCCTCGAGCGCCGAGGTCACCCGCCCGAGCGCGGCCTCGAGATCGGTGCCGTCGCCGCCCCCGCCGCCCGAGCGCCGCCGGCCGCGGCCGCCGCGCGGCTGCAGCTCCGCGCCCCGCTGGCGGGCCACCCGGTAGTAGTTGGCGGCCACCGTGCCGGCCCGCCGGCCGGTCTGCTCGGACAGCCGCTGGAACGCCTCCGTGCGCGTGATGCCCTCGTCCGACACGAGCTTCTCGACCTGCTCGAATATCTCGACGCCGATACGTCCGCGTCCGCCGCCCTCGTCCTCAGCCACGCTGATTCTCCTGTGAATGGTGGGGGGTTACCCATGGGGTTCCACTCACAGTTATGTACCAACGGCGTCCGGATCACAAGTGCGCGGGTGCACGCCGTGTCTCATGTTCAGTCGGCGGGCGTGCCGTCCGGCTGTGGTGTGGCGCCGAACAGTGCCATCGTGGCGGTGAATCCGTGGGCGAACGTGCGACCGCCGACCGGCCCGATCTCGCCGTTGCAGAACAGCCCCGCGGCGGGGGCGTTACCCAACTCCTCACCCAGCACGGACGCGTCATGGTCGGGCACCGGGAACATATGCGTGCCACGCCCGTTGCAGGTGAACACGAGCGCCCCCGCGGGGGTGCCCGCCAGCTGTGCACGGGCCCCGCGCAGCGTCTCGCGGAGGTCCTCGTCGGCCGAGTCCGCGTCCCGCACGTGCAGGCGCATGGTCTGGCCGACGCGCACCCGCTCGCCGACGACCAGGGCGCCCGTCTCACGATCGCCGCCGAGGATGCCGCGCACCAGGAAGTCGCCCCGCACGTACTCCGGCCGGTTCTCGTCGATGACCAGGCCCGCCAGCAGGCCGTTGAGGGCCAGCTTGCGCTCCGGGGGCTCGAGCCCGCCGATGACCTCCTCGAGCTTGGCGATCGCCGGCCGCCCGGCGAGCTCGTAGACGAGCCCGCCCTCCTCGGCGTCCGTGACGACCATCTCCGGTCCGATCGGGGCGCAGCCCTGCGACACCGCGATCACCATGTCGGTGCCCCCGACCGTGACGCCGACCGCCCCGTCGTCGTACCAGCGGCGGTCGAGGAACAGCACGTGCTGGCCCGGGGCGCGCCCCCCGGAGGCGAGCCCGCCCACGATCGGCGGCCGCCAGACGTTGTCGGCGACCGCGGCGAGGAACCGGTCGACGGGGAAGCTGAACGGATCGGCGAGCAGGATGACCGCGTCGTCGGCGTCCGGCGCCTGCGCCCCCTCCCCGGTGGCCACGCCCGGCAGGAACGGCCATCCCGGGAAGGTCGCCTCGCCCGTCTCGTCGGCCTCCGCGGCGGTGCGCACCGGCGTGATGCGCGCCCCGGGGAGCCGCGCGGCCCACACCACCAGGGCCGGGTCGCCCTCCACCTCCCGGCCGGTGCCGATGATGGCCTCCCCGGTGCAGCCGACGAGGCGGCGCGGGCGCAGTTCGGCGTGCACCGCGTCGAGAATCGCCCCGGGGTCCCGGCAGAGCACGGGCGAGGCGAACATGACGACGAGGTCGGCGTCGCCGCCGAGCCTCCCACGCACCTCCCGGGCGGCCCGGCCCGCCACCTCGGCCGGGTCGTCGCCGAGGGCGAGGGCGGAGGAGATCGTGGATCCGGTGTCCATCGCGCTCATTGTGGCCCACGCGTCCAGTCGGGGTGCGGGGCATCGGGGCCGGCGTCGCCGCCCTCGGGCCATGGGTCGAGCAGCGCCCGCGCCTCCAGCTCGCGGGACGCGGGCACGAGGATCTCCCGGGGGCCGGCGGCGAGCATGTCGGGGACGTCGAAGGTGGTGCGCCGCGCCATCGCGGGGATGCCGGCGTCCGCCAGCATCGCGACCAGCATCTCCGCCTCGGGCTGGTGCATCGCCACGGCGACCCGGACGGGCGGCGGGTGGGGCGCGCGGCGCGGCCCGCCGCGCCCCCGCAGCCGGTCGAGCAGCCCCATCACCAGCGTCCCGGGCCGGCGGCGGACTCCAGGCGCCGCGCGGGCGGCTCGTCGCGTCCGGCGAGGAAGGGCCGTATCAGCACGAAGCCGGCCACGAAGCCCGCGATGTGCGCCATGTACGCGACCCCGCCGCCGTCGGAGGTCGCCGAGTCGCCGAGATACAGGAACTGCAGCACGAAGTAGATGCCGATCCACAGCCATGCCGGGACTTTCAGCGGTATCACGAACGCCACCAGCGTCCACACCCCCGCGCGGGGGAACAGCAGGATGTAGGCGCCAAGCATCCCCGCGATGGCGCCCGACGCCCCGATCAGGGGCACGTCGGACGAGGGATCCACGAACGCCTGGCCGAGGGCGGCCGCGACGCCACACAGCAGGTAGAAGGGAAGGAAGCGGAGCCGTCCCAACCGGTCCTCGATGTTGTTCCCGAACACCCACAGGAACAGCATGTTGCCGAGCAGATGCAGCCAGTCGGCGTGCAGGAACTGATACGACAACAACCCCTGGAAGCGGTTGTGCTCCTGGCTGAGCGCCTGACACGTCACGGTGCCCGCATCCACCGTGCGTGACAGGTCCTCCCGGGGGTCGGGCCCGTTGAGGACGTGGTCGGGCAGCATGCCGAACTCGCATGTGAACGCGACCTGTCCCTCCAGGGACGCGTCGGCCGGCAGCGACGACTGGTACAGGAAGACGCCGACGCAGGCGAGGATGAGCGCCAGCGTGAGGACGGGGAGCCGGCGGGTGGGGTTGTCGTCCTTGAGGGGGATCACGGCGCGCCCGCCCGCCGCGGCCG
>DATMJR010000202.1:0-2883 GCA_035553775.1 Miltoncostaeaceae bacterium
GCGACGGGGTGGTGACGCCACGGCTCCCCCGCCCCCGCGCGGTGGCGGCGTCGTCGCCCACGTCCGTGCCCACCCCCGGGGAGGGTCACCGCGGGCCGGGCGCCGGCCGCGCACCCCTCCGTCCTCGGTCTCCGGGAGACCGCGGTGTCGCGCCGCGCCCTGCACCGCCACGTCCACGGCAACACGTACAGGGGGCGACGCCGCCCCTCCCGCCCGGCGCGGATCGGCCTAGATGACCGCGGACTCCCCCAATGAGCTCCAGACGTCCAGCTTGGTGCGGATCCGCTTGATGACCTCGGACGTGAACTCGTCGGTGCCGCAGTGGCCGCCCAGGTCGGCGGTCCGCACCTCCTCGGCCACGGCCTCGAGCGCCGACTCGTAGATGCCCCGGGAGACCATGGAGGCCTGCGGCTCACCCATGAATCCGAGCAGGGCCGCCCCCGCGAGGATCATCGCGAGCGGGTTGGCCACGTTCTTGCCCTGCAGCGTCGGCGCGGTCCCGTGGGGCGCCTCGGCCATGACCGTGCCCACCCGCAGGTCCTCGTCGAAGCTCAGGAGCAGCGACTCGGCACCGGCGATGGAGCCGAACAGCTGCAGCACCATGTCCGACAGGCAGTCCCCGTCCCGGTTGAGGGCCGGCACCACGAGCGCGTCCCCGGTGTGGGTGATGAGGCCCGCGTAGGCGGCGTCGATGAGCACCGGGCGGTAGCGGACGTCCGGGTGGCGGCGGGAGGCGGCGTCCAGCTCCTCCTTGAGCATGCCCTCGTAGACCGGCGACACGGTCCACTTCGGCCCGCCGTACACCTGCGCGTGCATCCGCCGCGCCTGCAGGAAGCTGAACTCGGCGACCGCGCGGCAGGTGGTGCGCGAGATGTGCTCGACGCGCCAGGCGATCTCGTCGTCACCCTCGCCCTCGCGGTACTCGCGGGCGTTGTAGGCGTCGTCGACGGCCATCCGCACGATCGAGATCGGGGCGTGGATGCCGCCGATCGGCCGCACGCCCGGCAGGCGGCGGCCGGTGCGGATGATCACGCGGCCCTCGATCGCCTCGCGCAGCAGCGCGTTGGGGCTGCCGACGTCCCCCGGGTCCTCCGGCGTCACCGTCGCCGCCTTCAGGCCGAAGCCGTGCTGCTTCATGGCCTCGGCGGCCTCGTAGACCACCGCGTTGCTCGTGCGGCGGCGGTTCTCGAGGGACAGGTCGTAGCGCTCGATCGCCAGCGGCAGGCCGAGCACGTCGGGGTCGAGGACGCGCAGCGCCTCCTCGAGCAGCTCCTGCCCGGTCTGGTCCCCCTCGAGCACCACCAGCGTCTTGGTGTCCATCCGCACCTCCCGTCCCGTCATCGTCCGTCCGGCCCGCCCGCGTGAGCGCCGCGCCCGGCGGGCACCGGCTGGTGCTCCATCCGGTAGCGCCGCACCCGCGGCTCCCTGCCGGTCAGCTCCGCAAGCTCCCCCAGCACCGCCCGCACCGCCGGCTCCTCCGCGTAGCGGACCGCCGCCTCCTCGGATCCCCAGGTCGCCAGGCACCCGTACTCGCCGGCCTCCTCGGCCAGGAACAGGACGTGCCCCTGGGCGCCTCCCGCCGCCGCCGCCAGCCGGGCCGCGATCGCCCGCGCCCCTTCAGCGGTGCCCGCCCCGAGCCGGAACGACACCTCGGTGCCCCAGGTCGCGCTCACGCGCGCAGCGGGGTGACGTGGGCCGCCACGATCTCGGCGGCACCCTCGTCGCACGACACCACCACCTGCCCGAGCCGCTCCGCCAGGCGCTCGGTGATCCCCGCGCGGGCCGCGGCCTCCTCGAACCCCCGCAGCGCGGCGACGGTCTCCGCCGGCAGGTCCTGCTGCCGGGCGGCGAGCGGATCGCTGGTGTGCACGAAGGCCCCGTAGGCCCGGTAGGCCCGCTCCTGCAGCGCCGACGCCCGGTCCAGCTCGGGCACCGAGGCGACGGCGCGCAGCGGGGAGGCGCGCCAGGCGGCCAGGGCGCGGCCGGCCTCGGCCACGGCGGCCACGGCGGCCGGCACCTCGGGCGGCTCGGTGACCGCGGCGAGCACGCGCGCGGCGGCGGCCGACAGCTCGTCCAGGCGGCTCACGTCCACCATGCCCTCCAGGTGCTCGAAGGCCAGGCTCGCGACCGCCGCCTGGTGCACCTCGCGCTCCTCGGTCAGTGGGCGCCCTCCCTCGTCCACACACAGGAAGGCGGGGCCGGGCAGCGCGCACAGGTATCGCATGCGCCCGGGCGCGAGCTCCACCGCGCGCACGCCCTCGGCCGCCACGCCCGCCTCGCGCTCGGTGGCGGCGGATGCGGCGACCAGCCCGGCGAGCAGCTCCTCGAGGGCGGCCTCCAGCGCGTCGCCGGCGGGCTCCGCGGAGGGGTGCGCCCGGCCGGGCGGAGGCGGCGTCGTCATCTCCCACCGAGTGTAGCCCCGCGGTCTCGCGCGGCGGGGCGGGTCGCTGCCGGTGTCAGCCGTGTCACGCGCGTCACGCGCGGCGGGGCCGCCGCGGCCGCCGCCCGCGTCACGCGCCGGACGACGCCGCCGACACCGTCATCGCCATCCCGAACGACCGGCTGAGGGGTGATCCTCGGCGCGGCACCAGCATGCGGGGCCCTTCCGCACGCGCGACGACCTGCCGCGGCGCGGCGTGCGGGGCACCTGCGACGTCATCACGCTGCCCGGCCCGATCGACCTCGACGTCGCCGGCGCCCGCACGATCATGCCCGGGGCGGGGACCGCCCTGCTCATGATGCGGCCGCCCGGCGGGCGGCACGGGCCCGCCCGTCGCCGTCCGGTCCCGGCCGGCGGAAGCCCGCCGCACCGCCACTCGCCGTCCCTGCCCCCCGAAACGCGGACCCGCGTGACGCGCCGTGCCGGTGCACGCGGTGGGCGGG
>DATMJR010000203.1:0-7577 GCA_035553775.1 Miltoncostaeaceae bacterium
GCCAGGTACGCGTCGAAGAGTGCGGCCTGCACCTGCAGCGGCCGGTAGCCGTCCCACACCGCCAGCGCGAGCCCGTCCGGCAGCGCCGCCGCCGCACGCTCGAGGCGCCGGGCGACCCCGTCGCGCACCCACGAACGGTCCAGCGCGCCGGGGAGTCCCCAGGCGCGGTACTGCGGCCGGTCGTGCACCCCGGGGATCTCGTCGACGGGCACCAGCGGCTCGTCGACGGGCTCGATCGGCACCTCCCGCCAGCCGTGGGACGGCTGCAGCGGCGGGATCGGCCGCCCTGCGCTCACGGGCATGCGCGGGGGGTCAGAACAGGAGGTCGGGCTGGCCCCGGGTCTGGTCGTAGTCGCGCGGCGCGTCCTCGGGCGGCCACGGGCGCGCCGGGCGGGACTCGCTGTCCTCGCTGCGGCCGGCGACGGAGGCGACGTACGCCGCGACGTCGTGCGCGTCCTGGCCCGTCACCAGCTCGCGGGGCATCGGCGGCTGCGCGTCGTAGATCCAGCGGTGCACCACGCTCCGGAAGAAGCTGTCCTCGAAGCCCGACTGACGGGCCCCGCGCCAGGCGTCGTCGAGGTTCGGGCCCCCGACGCCGCCCTGCTGGGAGCCGTTGGTGCCCGCGTCGGCCAGCGTGTGGCAGCCGCCGCAGGCTCCGGTGAACAGCTGCTTGCCGTTGGCGACGTCGGCCTCCGGCTGGCCACCGCAACCGGCGAGCGCGAGCGCCGCGGCGGCGAGCGCGGCCGAGACGGCGTGGCGGGGGCGGAGAGGGAGGTTCATACGATGTAGACCAGGACGTAGAGGAGGACCCACACGACGTCGACGAAGTGCCAGTAGAGCGATGCGGCCACCAGGGGGGTCGACCACGTCGGCGTGAATTCGTGGGCGCGCTTGATGCGCAGGTAGCAGATCAGCAGCAGGCACAGGCCGACGAACACGTGCAGTCCGTGGAAGCCGGTGAGCGTGTAGAAGGCGGCGCTGAAGGCCTGATCCTTCGGGGTGAAGCCCAGGTGGATGTACTCGTTCACCTGGATCAGCAGGAACGTCAGGCCGAGCAGCATGGTGACCACGAGCCCGCGCTCCAGCCCCCGCCGGTCGCCGTGCTTGAGGCGGTGCTCCGCCCACCAGATGGTGAACGACGAGAACACCAGGAACGCCGTGTTCACACCGGTCAGCAGCACCGGGAGCTCGAAGCGCTCGCCCGTGGCGGGGTCCTGGACCGGCGGCCAGTCGTTCTCCGCGATGTTGAAGCGGATCATGAAGTAGGCCACGAAGAACGATGCGAACAGCATCGCCTCCGACCCGATGAACAGGATCATCGCCAGGAGGCCCTGGCTCATCTTGGCCCCGCGCGAGGTCGAGGAGGGGGTCCCCGGGACCTTGCTCAGCTCGGCGCGGACCTGGTCGATCGCCATGGCTGCTCCTAGCTCCCGGCCGGCGCCGTGGGCGCCTCGGCGTCGACGACGACGTGCTCGACCTCCGCACCACCGGCGGCCCGCTCGACGCCCGGCAGGACGTCGTCCGCGTGGTCACGCCCGCGGAAGGAGCACACCAGCACGACGTCGGCCGCGAAGTCGTCGCGCGCGATCCGCGCCGCCTCGACCGGCCCCCGGTCGATCACCTCTCCGCGCACGGGGATGCCCGCGCGCTCGAGCTGGCCGATCGTCACCCGCGCCCGCTCCGCCGCCTCCTGGCGCACCCGCTCGGCCTCGTCGGTCCAGCCGGGCCCGTCCAGGCTCAGCGGGCAGAGCACCACCGCGTTGAGCGGCCGCTCGTCCGCGCGCTCCTGGATCGCCTGGAGCAGGCCGCGCGAGCCCAGGGTGTCGTTCGCGATCACCGCGACCTGGCGCACCGCGTCCGACGTCACCGGCCGGCGCGCGTCGTCGGGGGTGACCACCACGCGGGTGACCGCCAGGTCCGAGATCTTGCGGATGCGGTCGATCACGTCCTGCGCCATCCAGCGCGACGTCCCGGTGGGGTAGGTCGCGATCATGATCTCCTGCGCGGGCTCCTCGGCCAGGACGCGCTGCACCGCGAGGATCGGCGAGCCGTCCGTCACCGTCCCGCTGGCGTCCACGCCCTCCGCGGCGAGCACGGCCAGGGCCAGCTGCATGCGGCGCTCCGCGGCACGGTGCTCCCGTCCCTCGGCCGGGACCACGAACGTGAAGCGCCAGACGCCCTCGTGGGCCCGCTCCCGGATCTCGTCGAGCAGGGTCGCCGACGCCACCGTCTCGGAGGCGACCACGAGGATCGTGCGCCTCTCGGTCTCCGTCAGCTCGCCGCCGCCGATCTCCTCGCCGGCGAACACCACCGCGTGCCGGGCACCGGGGATGCCGTACTGGTACGGCCCGCCCACCACCTGCGGCTGCGCGTCGAAGTTGAACAGGCTCGGCGGGGAGGAGACCAGCCACTCCATCGTGCGGCTCCGCCACGGGTTCCAGGGCGCCCGCGGGCCGCGTGCCCAGGAGTAGATGAAGTTGTAGAAGAACACCGCGGTGCCGGCCACCATGCCGAGGCTCGCGAGGGAGATGAACAGGTTGAGGTCCGCGAAGCGGGGGTCGTAGTCGGCGACCCGTCGCGGCATCCCCTGGATCCCCAGCCAGTGCATCGGGAAGAACGTGGCGTTGAACCCGATCCAGGTGAGCCAGAAGTGCACCAGGCCGAGCTTCTCGTTGTACATCCGGCCGGTCATCTTGGGGAACCAGTAGTAGATGCCCGCGAAGATGGTGAACACGCTGCCACCGAAGAACACATAGTGGATGTGCGCCACGATGAAGTAGGTGTCGTGCAGCTGGATGTCGATCGGCAGGGTGCCCAGGAACACGCCCGAGAGACCGCCGATGACGAAGGTCGATATGAACCCGAGGGCCCACACCATCGGTGTTTTCAGATGGAGTTTGCCGTTCCAGATGGTCCCCAGCCAGGAGAACACCTTCACGCCCGTCGGCACGGCGATGATGATGGTGGTGATCATCATCGGAACGCGCAGCCAGTCCGCCATACCGCTCACGTACATGTGGTGCGCCCACACCCCGAAGCCCAGCACGGCGATCGCCACGGTCGAGAACGCGAGGGCCCGGTAGCCGAACAGCGGCTTGCGCGAGAACGTCGCGATGACCTCGGAGATGATCCCGAAGCCCGGCAGGATCATGATGTACACGGCCGGGTGTGAGTAGAACCAGAAGACGTGCTGGTACATCACCACGTCCCCGCCCTGGCCCGCGTTGAAGAAGTTCGTGCCGGCGATGCGGTCGAACATCGTCATGAACTGCGAGCCGGCGATGAACGGGGTGCCGAACACCACCAGCACGGAGGTGGTGGCGTTGGCCCACACCAGCAGCGGCATGCGCCACACGGTCATGCCCGGTGCGCGCATGGTGGCGATCGAGACCAGGAAGTTCAGCGCGGTCGCGATCGACGACGCCCCGGCGAACTGCACGCCGACGTTGAACAGCGTCTGGCCGGTGGTGCCCTGCAGGGCGAGCGGCGGGTACGCCGTCCATCCGGAGGAGAAGGCGCCGAACAGGGGGCTGACGCTGAGCATCACGCCCGCGGGGATCAGCAGCCACAGTGACAGGGCGTTGAGCCGTGGGAACGCCATGTCCTTGGCGCCGATCATGATCGGCAGGATGTAGTTCGCCAGGCCGGCGAAGGCCGGGATGACGAACAGGAAGATCATCAGCGTGGCGTGGACGCTGAAGTACCCGTTGTACGTCTCGCCGTCGGCGATGGTGTGCCCGGGCGCGGCCAGCTCCCAGCGCACGAGCATGGCGAAGATCCCGCCCAGCACGAAGAAGAACAGGACCACCAAGAGGTACTGGACACCGATCACCTTGTGGTCGGTGTTGACCCGGAAGTAGTCCCGGAACGTGCGCGCCCCGTGGAGGGAGTGGTCCTCGTAGTCGACGTGCTTGCCGCGGAGGTACCGCCACCACCAGTCGAAGTTCCCGATCCCGATCACGAACCCGAGGGACGCGAACGTCGCGATCGCCGCGGCGTAGGGCTGGCCCTTGTAGAGCTCGTCGAAGCCGAAGGCCCAGCGGAAGAAGAACATGACCGCGAAGGCGAAGACGGTGCCGACCATCGTCCCGACGATGGCCCGCTTCCACCAGTACCAGAGCGGCTTGACCTCGCCGTGGTGCCCGTGTCCGGCCGGTGCGTGCGTGGGTGCGTGTGTCGCCATGGTCTAGCGCGTCTCCGTGCGGGTCCGAGCGGTGCGGTACAGGGGGGCGGTCATTCGCCGGCCGAGCCCGGGCCCGTGGGAGGGATGACCGGCTGGTCGGGCTCGTCCGTGATCGCCGGGGGCGGAGGCGGCACGCCGCCGTCGGCGTCCTCGCCGCGCCCGCGCTCGGCGGGCGGCGGCGTGGGCTCCTCGCGCACCTCGCGCTGGGCGTTGCGGAGCCACGCCTCGTAGTCGTCGGGCTCCATCACGATGGCGCGCGAGCGCATGGCCGCGTGGCCCACCCCGCAGAGCTCCATGCAGATGAGCGGGTAGGTGCCGACCCGGGTCGGGTTCACGATGAGCCGGTTGGTCATCCCCGGGACGACGTCGTGCTTGACCCGCCACTCGGGCACCCACAGGTCGTGGATGACGTCGACGGACCGCATCTGCAGGTCGATCTGCCGGCCGACGGGCACGCGCAGGTCACCGCTGGTGACGCCGGCCTCCGGGTAGCGGAACTCCCAGGCGAACTGCCACGCGGTCACCTCGATGACCTCGCGGTCGGCCGCCAGGGCCTCGTTGCGGTCCACCACCAGGTACGCCCAGACCGCCATGACGCCGAGCAGGATGGCCGGCAGCACCGTCCAGGCCACCTCGAGCGAGGTGTTGCCGTGGTTGGGGGGCCCGTCCGACTCGTCGCCGGGCTTCGCCCGGAAGCGCCAGACCGAGTAGAGCAGCACCGAGATGACGATCACGTAGATCGCCCCGGAGCTGATGACCAGGTACCACATGAGGTGGTCGATGCGCTCCGCCTGCTCCGCGGCCTGGATGGGGAACCAGTCGATGAGCAGGACGACGGCGGCGGTGAGGCCCCCGATCACGAGCATGAGCAGGGCGAGGGCGGGAGCGTGGCGTCTCATGGCACGGGCGAACGTAGCACCCTGCTCACGACGGCTTCGCGTGTCGACTGTCCCGATGGGCGCCGCCGGGGGCGTCCGTCCCCGGGGGCGGTGACAGGCCTCCGGGCGGCGGTCACGCCCGCGTGCCGGGCCGGGCCGGCGCGGGCGGCGCCGGGGCGGCGACGGCGGTCACGCGCATCGCGGGAAGCAGGCACAGGGCGGTGAGCACGGCGCCCGCGACCAGCGGCGCCGCCGGCCCCGCGTGCTGGAAGAGGAGCCCCGCGGCGACGGGCCCGACGATGCGGGCGAGGCCCCCGGTGGACGCGGCGACGCCCAGCGCGCCGCCCTGCCCCTCCTCGGAGGCGGCGTGCGAGATGAGCGCGGTCACGGTGGCGAACGCGAGGCCCGAGGCCACCCCCAGCACCGGCAGCGCGATCAGCAGCAGCGCCAGCGTCTGCGCGGCCGCGAGCAGGGCGAGGCCCAGCGCGGTCCCCACCAGCCCCAGGAGCATGACCCGGTGCTCACCGTGACGGGCCACGAGCCGCCCCACCAGCAGCCCCTGCCCCACCGCCGCGGCGACCCCGACGTACGCGAACAGCAACCCGATGTCGACCGCGTCGTAACCGAACCGGCGGTCACCCAGCAGGGCGAACGTCGACTCCATGCCGACGAAGGCGAGGGTCGCGAGGAACGACAGCACCAGCAGCGGCCCGAGGTCGCGCGTCGCGAGGGCGCGGCGCAGGGCGGACGCGCGCGCGGGGGCCGCCGCGGACCGCGCCCCGGGCGGCCGGGATTCGGGGAGCCGGACCCAGGCGACCGCGAAGTTGGCGGCCGCCAGGGCCGCCGCGGCGAAGAACGGCGCGGACGGGTCGATGGCCGCGAAGGCGGCGCCGAGCGCCGGGCCCAGGATGAAGCCCAGGCCGAAGGCGGCGCCGATCATCCCCATCCCGCGGGCGCGGTCCTCGCGCGTGGTCACGTCCGCCACGTACGCCTGCGCCGCCGCATAGGAGGCGCCGCTGATGCCGTTGAGGATCCGGGCCAGGAACAGCACCCACAGCGTCCCGGCGAGCCCGATCAGCAGCGCCGACAGTGCGCTCCCGGCGAGGGTCACCAGGATCACGGGCCGGCGCCCGACCCGGTCCGACAGGCGCCCCCAGACCGGGGCGAAGATCACCTGCATCAGCGAGTAGAACGCCGTCAGCAGGCCGATCTCGGTGGGCGAGGCGCCGAAGCGCTCCGCCCACAGCGGCAGGATCGGCAGGACGATCCCGAACCCGATCAGGTCGATCAGGACCGTCACGAAGACGATCGCGAGGGGTGCGCCGAGGCGCCCCGACCCCCTGGTGCCGCGACTCACGTGGACGACCGCCGGTGCGCCGGCGTCAGGCCGCGTCCACGGCCATCGCCACGAACAGCAGCGCCAGGTACAGCAGCGACCAGTGGAACGTGAGCCGGGCCATGCGCCGCGTCCCCTCGCGCAGCAGGCGCAGGGCGAGCAGCGCGAACACGCCGCCGAGCACCAGGGCGCTGGCCGCGTAGACGGCGCCGGCCAGGCCCGCGGCGGCCGGCAGCAGGCTCACCCCCACCATCACCAGCGTCCAGAGCAGGATCTGGCGGCGGGTGGTCTCCTCCCCGTGCACCACCGGGAGCATGGGCACGCCCGCGGCGGCGTAGTCGCGCTCCAGCAGCAGCGCGAGCGCCCAGAAGTGCGGCGGGGTCCAGTAGAAGACGACCGCGAACAGGATCCAGGCGTACAGGGACAGCTCGCCGGTCACGGCGGCCCAGCCCACGAGCGGCGGCACCGCCCCCGCGGCGCCGCCGATCACGATGTTGTGGATCGTGGTGCGCTTGAGCCACAGCGAGTACACGCCCACGTAGACGGCGAGTCCCACCAGCGCGAGCGCGGCCGCGAGGGCGTTGGCGGCCAGCGTGAGCACCAGCGCCGACAGGGCGCCGAGGGCGATGCCGAACGCGAGCGCCCGCGCGGGGGTGACCCGGCCGGCCACCACGGGCCGCTCCGCGGTGCGGGCCATGTGCCCGTCGATGTCGCGGTCGATGAAGTGGTTGATGGCGTTGGCGCCGCCCGCGGCCAGGTAGCCGCCGACGAGCGTCCACAGCAGCAGCCAGCCGCCGGGGACCCCGCCGGCCGCGACGAACATCGCCGCGGCCGTGGTGACCAGCAGCAGCGAGATGACGCGCGGCTTCGTGAGCCGCACGTAGTCGCCGACCAGCCCGCGCAGGCCACCCGGCACCGGGACGGGCGCCACGGCGTCGCGCTCCCGCACCGCCTCCGTCGTCACGCGGTGGCCGCCAGGGCCACCAGGGCGCCGAGGCCGGCGAGCGGCAGCACGGTCCACAGGGCGTCGAGCGCGCGCGCGCCGGGCGTCGCACCGGGCTCGCGCAGTCCGGCCATCAGCCGCACGATGAGCAGCGCCGCGGGGACGATGGCCACGACGGCCAGCAGCAGGGCGGCGGCGCGCAGCGGGGAGTCGAGCAGGGCGCCCATTCCCGCGAGG
>DATMJR010000204.1:0-5366 GCA_035553775.1 Miltoncostaeaceae bacterium
CGATCGCCGGGGTCACCCTCCCAGGCTAGCCCAGGGCACCCGCCCCGCGCGGGAACGGATGCCCCGCGGCGGCGCGGGTGCCCTGGGCTAGCCTGGGAGGGTGACCCCGGCGATCGAGGCCCGCGCGCTGACCCGCGTCTACGGCGAGGGGCGGGGCATCGCGGACGCCACCCTCGAGGTCGCGCGCGGGGAGAAGCTCGGCTTCCTCGGACCCAACGGCGCCGGCAAGACGACCTTCATCCGGCTGGTGCTCGGGCTGCTGCGCCCCGACCGGGGCAGCGTGCGCGTGATGGGCCACGACCTCGCCACCGATCGCATTGCCGCGCTCGCCGAGGTCGGGTACCTGCCCGGCGAGCTCGAGCTGTACGGGGGGCTGCGGGGTGCGCGGGTGCTGGACGTGCTCGGCCGGCTGCACCCCCGCGCGCCGGTGATGCGGGGCGAGGTGCTCGAGGTGCTGGGCCTCACCCGGTCCGACCTGCGCCGCCGGGTGCGGGAGTACTCGCGCGGCATGAAGCAGAAGCTCGCCCTGGTGTCCGCCCTGCAGCACGACCCGCCCCTGGTGATCCTGGACGAGCCCACCGGCGGCCTCGACCCGGTGGTGCAGCTGCGGTTGCTGGACTGGCTCGACGGGCGCGCGCGGGCGGGCCGCACGGTGGTGCTGTCGAGTCACGTGCTGGCCGAGGTGGAGTCGCTGTGCGACCGCGTCGCGATGGTGCGCGCCGGGCGCCTGCTGCCGGTGCGGGAGGTCGGCGGCCTCGGCCTGGGCGCGATGCGCTCCGTGGCGCTGCGGTTCGCGCGGCCGGTGGCGCCCGCGGCCTACGGCGTGGCGGGCGTCGGGGAGGTCGAGGTGGAGGGTCTGACGCACCGCTTCACGCTGTCGGCGCCCCCCGCGCCTCTTCTGGAGCGGCTGGCGGCGCTGCCCGTGGCCGACCTGGTCATCGAGCCCGTCCGGCTGGAGGACGCGTTCCGCGCGCTCTACGTCCCGGAGACCGGGGGCACGGCGGAGGCCGCCGCGTGAGGGTGGTGCTGGGGCTGTCGCTGCTGCGCGCGCGGCTGCGCATCACCGTGCTCGCGATCGGCTTCGGCCTGTTCGAGTTCGTGGTCGGGCTCTCCTACGCGTCGGTGGACGCGAACGCGATCCGCTCGTTGGTGGAGTCGCTGCCGCCCGCGCTCCGCGCCCTGTCCGGCAGCGCGGACGTCGCCTCCGCCGCCGGCTACCTCGGTGCCGCCTACATCCACCCCGTCGCGCTCACGATCCAGGGGGCGCTGGTGATCTCCATGGCCACGACGCCCGCCCGCGACGCGGAGACGGGGGCCGCGGAGCTGCTGCTGGCGCGGCCGCTGCCGCCGTGGCGGTGGCTCGCGGCACAGGCGCTCGCCGCCGCCCTCGCCCTGGCCGTCGTGGCCGCCGGCGGATACGCCGGGGGACTGGCGGCCGCGCTCACCGTGGACGACCTGTCGCCGGTGCGGGCGTCGCACCTGCTGGCCGCCTCGGCCACGGGCGCGCTGGTGTTCGTCGCCGTGGGCGCGGTGGCCCTGCTGGCGGCGGTGCTCGCGCGCGGCGGCGCGCGGGCGGTGGGATGGGCGGCCGGCTTCGCGGTGATCTCGTACGCCCTCAACTACCTGGCGGAGATCTGGACGGTGGCCGAGCCCCTCGGGCCCCTGTCGGTGTTCCACCACTACGACCCGGGCGTCATCACCGGGACGGGCGAGGTCGGCGCCGGCGCCCTGCTGACGCTGGGGGGCGTGGCGCTCGCGGCGGCCGCCGCGGCGCACGTGCTCGTGCAGCGACGCGAGCTCGCGCTGTAGCGGGGCCGGCGGCCGGACGCGCACGTCCATGCGGTTCCGGCGCCCGCGGGTGGTAGAGTCCGGGCGTCCTGCCCACGGGCGGGACCGATGCCGTGCGCCCAGGGAGGCGCGGAGGCGTCGTCCGGCATGTGCCGCTTGACCACATCTTCCCGCCCGTCGGGCGGTGACGCGACGACATTGGAGGAACCCGCGTGGCCGAGCACGAGAGCTCTCTCGCGGTCCTGGTCGACTTCGAGAACATGGCGCGCCCAGGCGCCAAGGGACGGGGCGACTTCGACATCCACCTCGTACTGAACCGGCTCGCCGACAAGGGCCGCGTGCTGGTGAAGCGCGCGTACGCCGACTGGAGCCGCTACCGCGACGCGCGCCACGACCTGCAGAACGCGGGGCTGGAGCTCATCGAGATGCCGTCGGCCCGCGAGGGGGCCAAGAACCGCGCCGACATCAAGATGGCCGTGGACGCCATGGAGCTCGCGTACAGCCGCGAGCACCTGGACACGTTCGTGATCGTGTCCGGCGACAGCGACTTCACCCCGCTGGTCGGAAAGCTGCGCGAGCTGAACAAGCGCGTCACGGGGATGGGCAACCGCGACTCGGCCAGCGAGCTGCTGATCGCCAACTGCGACGAGTTCATCTTCTACGACTCCCTGGCGTCCGCGGCGCGCGCGGGCGCCGCCGGCGGGCGCAGCCTGGATCCCCGCGATCTGCTGCGCCAGACGCTCACCGCGCTGCAGCGCGAGGGGGTCGAGTGGCCGCTCGCGTCGGTGGTCAAGGACTCCATGCGGCGCAAGAACCCGGCGTTCGACGAGAACGAGACCGGCTTCTCCACGTTCTCGAAGTTCCTGGAGGACGCGCAGACGCGCGGCACCATCCGCCTGCAGACCGACCCGCGCAGCGGCACCTACCGGGTGGAGCTGGCCAACGGCACCGCGCCCGCGCCGGCGGTGGCACCGCCGCCCGACGCGGGCGCCACGGCGCCCGCCGCCGACGAGGACCGCAGCGAGGGCGGGCGGCGCCGGCGCCGGCGCCGGCGCGGCGAGCCGGCCGAGGCGGCGCCGGAGGTGTTCGAGTTCGTGGTCGAGGCGGCGGTGGAGACGGAGCTGCCCGACCTGCCGCTCGACCAGCCCATCTCCTACGAGGACGTCATCCTCGCCGGGCCCGACCTGGTGACGGATCTGCCCGACCTGCTCGAGGCGACGGACGTGAGCACGGACGTCACAGGGGCCGCCCCGGCGGAGGAGGCCGAGGGCACGACCCGCCGCCGCCGGCGCCGGCGTCGCGGCGAGGGCGCCGAGGCGTCCGCCGAGACCGGCGCACCGCTCTCCGCGGACGGACCGGCGGAGGGCGCGCGCGAGCCCGACGATCAGGACGCGGCGCAGCCGGCCGCCCTCTCCACCGAGCAGCCCGCCGAGGGGGCCCCCGACGCCCCGGGCGCGGAGGCCGCGGCCGAGCCCGCCGAGGGCGGGCGTTCGCGCCGCCGGCGGCGCCGGGCCGGCGCCGCGCCGGCCGAGACCACTCCGGAGGCGGCGGAGGCGCCGTCCACCCCGGCGCCGTCGGCCGACGCGGCCGGGGGCGACGCGGTCGAGGACGCGGACGCCGTCCAGCCCCCGCCGCTGTCGTCGGACGCCCCGGTCGAGGGGGCGCCGGACCCGGCCGACCAGGACGCGGCCGAGCCCGTGGCCCTGTCCACCGAGCAGCCCGCCGAGGGGGCCCCCGAGGCGGCACCGCCCGCCACGGCGACCGAGCAGGACTCGCCGCGGCGCGGGCGCGTGCGGCGGGGCACCCGTCGTGGCGCCGGCGACGCGCCGGAGGCCGGTGACGCACCGGAGGCCGGCGAGGGCGAGGCCGCCGGGCCGACGCAGCAGGCGGTCGCGCAGGACGCGCCGGCCACGGCGGCGGCGCCCGACGCGGGCGGCCCCGAGGCGGCCGCTCCGGAGGCTCCGGAGGAGGCGCCCACGCCACGCCGGCGTCGCCGCACCAAGGCCGAGATCGAGGCCGAGCGGGCCGCCGCCGAGACCGGCGGTGGCGACGGCGCGGCGGCGGAGGAGCCGAAGCCCCGCCGGCGCCGGCGCACCAAGGCCGAGATCGAGGCCGAGCGGGCCGGTGGCGAGGACGGCGCGGCCGGCGAGGGCACGGCCGAGGGCTGAGACCTCGCGCGGGGAGCGCCCTCAGGGCGCTCCCCGCGACGCGCTATGCGTCGGCGCGCACCACGCCGACCGGGCAGGACACGCCGGTGCCCCCCAGGCCGCAGTAGCCGTTGGGCACCTTGGCGAGGTACTGCTGGTGGTAGGGCTCGGCGTAGTAGAACGCCGGGGCCTCGACGATCTCGGTCGTGATCGGGCCGTACCCCGACGCGGCCAGCAGCGGTGCGTAGCGATCACGACCCTCCTCGGCCGCGCGGCGCTGGTCCTCGTCGTAGACGTAGACGCCCGAGCGGTACTGGGTGCCCACGTCGTTGCCCTGCCGCATCCCCTGGGTGGGGTCGTGACCCTCCCAGAACACCTTCAGGAGCGCGTCGAACGGGACGGCGGCGGGGTCGTAGACCACCAGCACCACCTCGTTGTGACCCGTCCGCCCGGAGCAGACCTCGTCGTAGGTGGGGTTCGGGGTGTGCCCGCCCGCGTAGCCCACCGCGGTCGTGTAGACGCCGGGGACCTGCCAGAAGAGCCGCTCGGCGCCCCAGAAGCAGCCGAGGCCGAACAGGGCCTGGTGGTGGCCGCCGGGGAAGGGCGGCTGCAGGCGGGTGCCCAGCACCTCGTGCCGCTCGGGCACGGGCATCGTCTCGGAGCGCCCGGGCAGGGCCTCCTCGGGCGTGGGCATCCGGGTCTTGTCGCGCAGGAAGGAGAACATGTCCTGAGGGTAGCGCCCCGCGCCACCCGCCCCCGCGGCTACGGCGTGTTCCAGGCCCGGTAGAGGTTGCCGGAGAGCTCCACGATCTCGGCCTGCTGCACACTCCGGCCCGAGGGGGCGAACGACTGGATGCCGTAGACGTCGCGGCCGGCGGCGAAGGTGACGAACAGGATGTCCTGGTTGCCGGCGTCGATGCGCAGCCCCTGCCCCGCCGCCTCGCCCAGGTCCACGTCGCGGATGGGAGCGGTGGTGGTCGAGCGGATCTCGTCCGCCGAGGCCTGCACCTCCGCCCGGGCGGAGGCGTTGTCGCGCAGCCGGAAGATGTAGGTGCGCACCAGACGCGGGCCCTCCTCGCCCTGCGCCGGCTGGTCGCGGATGACGCCCTGCTCGTACCCGGCCGCGGTGAGGCGCTGGACGGCGTTCGCGGCCGTGGGGTCCCCGGGGCTGTAGAGCGCCGACACCAGGTCCTGGGGGGTCGCGAGCGGCCGCACGGACCCCGGGCGGACGTTGGGGATGGAGCCGGGCGCCGGCAGCCGCAGCTCCAGCGCGGCCTCGGTGCTCTGGGTGGTGGTCGGCGTCGTCACCGTGACCGGGGGCGCCGTGGTGCCCGGTCCGGTGAGCGTCGAGGCCCGCACCGTGACCGTGACGATCACCGTCTCGTCGTCGCCGCAGCCGGCCAGGGGGACCACGGCGCCCCCGGTCACGGT
>DATMJR010000205.1:0-2752 GCA_035553775.1 Miltoncostaeaceae bacterium
GGCGCGGACGCCCGGGGCGGAGGGCCGGCGCGCGCGCCGCCCGCACCATCGCCCATCGGGCGGGGCGGACGCCGTCGGACGCGTGACGGGCGCCCGCCGGCCGTCGGACGCTCGACACCGACCCGCCGCCCCGGAGGTGCCCGATGCCCGCCCGCGTCTTCCGCCACCTGCTGCTGAACTGATGGGAGGGTCACACGCTGGTGCGGGAGCGGCACCACCTGTGCCACGGCTGCGGGACCTCGTCGGACTGGGAACCGAAGCCGAAGGTCCCCTTCGGGAAGACGATCGGACTGCAGGCGGAGTCGTGCGGTGTGCTGACGGGCTGCGAGGGTTGGATGAAGTACCGGATCACCGCCGACGGCGACGGCGCCCATCGGGGGTTGATCTACCTGTACTTCGACAACCCGTACTTCGGCGTCACGCTCGGCAGGCACGCCGTCGTCGGTCAGCGGATCACCGCGGACTGCGACGAGGACGACCCGCCGGAGGGCAGCGGCTTCGGCGGTGACGAGCTGCCGCCCTCGGGCGTCCACCTGGAGGTCACGCGCACCGTCGTCAACGGCGACCCCAGGTGTCGACGAGTTCACCGACCTGCACCGCGCCCCGTTCGCGCCCGTGTTCGTGTTCGGCACCTGGCACATCGTCGAGCGCATGGAGGTGGAGATGGAGCTCACCTCCACGGAGACCCGATGACGCTGCCGTCGCCCAGCAGGCGCACGAGGTCCCTGGAAGCGGCCCCTGCCGCGCTCGCTGGCGGGGTCCTGGGCGGCGGGGGCGGTGCGGATCGACCTGGAGCACCTCGGTCGCCGCCTCTGGCGGGTCGCCGTCGACGACCGCACGCCCGGGCGCCCGCTGCAGCTGCGGACCACCTTGCTGGCTCGGTGCGTCGGGCTTCGCCGACGTCCTGGAGGAGACCGTCCGCTCGGGCGCGCTCGACGGCGTCGCCGGCGCCGCCGTGGGCGACGCCGGGCGCGCGCTCGTGTCCGTGTCGGCGGTCAGCGCCGCATTGCGCGGCGGCAAGGCGCCCGCGCTGGGCGCCACCGGGGTCGCGGCCGCACCGATGCACGTCACCAGCCAGGCCCTGCAGCGCGAGGCGCAGGGCGACGGGGTCGCCGACACGCGCTGCTGCAGACGGTCGCCGACAACCGCGGCCGCGCACGCGGCGCGCGCCGCGTACACCCTGCACCCCGCCCCCGGCATCGCCCTGCAGCTCCACCGGGAGCTGGAGGACGGCCGGCTGGCCGGCTATCAGCTCCTCTACCAGCGGATCGCCGAGACGGGGCAGGTCGTCCAGGACCGGTTCCTCACGCCGCACCTCGACCTGCGGTGACGGGCCGGGGCCGGGCCCCGGGTAGAGTCGGCCGTCGTACCCACGCCGACCGAGGGGCGCCCCAGCCATGTCCTCGCACATCCACACCAGCCACGAGTCGGTGGCGGGCGGCTTCACGGAGACCGCCTCCGACTACGAGGACGCCGTCCGGTTCAACATCGAGGGGGCGCAGCGCCTGGTGCTCTCCGTCCCGCCCGGCCGGTACGACGACGTGCTGGACGTCGGGTGCGGCACCGGCTGGGCCAGCCAGGCGGTGATCGACCGCTTCCGGCCGCGGCGGATCACGGGGGTGGACCCGGCCGAGGGGATGCTGGAGCGTTTCCAGGCCAAGCTCGGCGGCCTGGACGACATCGAGGTCACGCTCGCGCAGGCGGACGTCGAGAACATGCCGGTCGCCGGGAGCTCGTTCGACCTGGTCGTGTGCTCGATGGCCTACCACTGGTTCCCGCGCAAGTGGGAGGCGGCGCGGGCGATGGCGCGGGCCCTGCGGCCCGGGGGCGTCGTCGCCATCCTCATGTCCGGACGCGGCGGCGAGCAGGCCTACCGCGACGTCATCTCCAACGTGGAGCCCCTCAACTATCGCTGGATCGGCGCATTCGACGGCAACCAGCGGGGCATCCCCGAGATGGAGGACTACCTCGTCCAGGCCGGGCTGGAGCCCGTGGACATCTGGATGGAGACCCGGGTGCGCCACACCTCGGTGGAGGCGTACATGGAGCGGATGCGGGTCGTGGCGGGGCACGTGATCGGCGACCAGTCGGAGGCCGAGGTCGCCGAGTACGTGGCGCGGATCGAGGCGCGGCTGCGCGAGCTCGCCGGTCCGCGGGGCTGGCGCTACGAGTTCGCCAAGCTCTTCGCGATCGCCCGCCGCCCCGCCTGAGGCGGACGCCGGCGGGTCGCTCCGCCCGGTGTCCGGGCGGCTCAGCCCCCGCCCGCGCCCGCGGCGATCCCATCACCCGCGCGGGCGAATCCGGTCGATCGCCGGCGCAGCTCGTGGGCGCGGACCACCCGGCGGATGAGCCCGTCGTCCGCGGCACCGCCGGGTGCCGGCGGCCCTGAGGCCGGCCGCGGAGTGCGTCCGGCGACGGCCGAGCACGGAACGCGAGTGTGGACGCCTGGGCCGCCGGGTGGAGGACGGCGGACGCGGCCGTCGCCCCCCCGGGACCGCCAGGGGGCGACCCGGTCAGCCACGGCCGCGCCGCCGCCCGGGTGGCCCGCCGTCGGGGCCCCGCCGTCCGGGGGCGCGGTTCTCGGCACGCCCCGCATGCGCCGGTGGGGCCGCGTGCGGCGGCGGTCCCGGGCGTCCGGCCTGCGCCGGCCGGCCCGGACGACCCGCCGACCCCCGGCCCGGACGCTCGGAGGCCGGCGCCGCCTCGGAGCCGGGGCGGGCGGGCGCCGGCCTCCGAGCGTCCGGGCCGGGGG
>DATMJR010000206.1:0-3455 GCA_035553775.1 Miltoncostaeaceae bacterium
ACCCTATGACGGCTGCGGGTTCCGGCGAAAGAGGCCACCCGCGCGCGCGGGTGGCCTCTTTCGCCGGAACCCGCAGCCGTCATAGGGTCGGCCCACCGTGTGGGTCGCGCAAAGCGGCGCGATCGACGACATCCAGGAGGACGAGGCGTGGGCATCAGGGGTTCGTGGCGAGGTGCCCGCGTCGCGGCGGCCGCCGCACTGCTCGTGCTCGGCGGCGCGGGGAGCGCCGCCGCCGCCCCGCCCTTCGGCTTCTCATTCGGCGACACCGGCACCCCGGAGTCGGGGCGGCTGGGCGCGGTGGGCGGCGACCTCGCGGTCGACTCCGACGGCAGCGTCTGGGCCGAGGACCGGGACGCCAACCGGGTCGTCAAGTACGACGCCAACGGCACCTTCGTGGCCGAGTTCACCGGAGCCGACGGCCTTGCGACCCCGCTCGACGACACCCAGGGCATCGGCGCGGACGCCGCCGGAGGCGTCTACGTGGTCGACGAGGGCGGCACCCGGGTCGTCAAGCTCGACACGGGCGGGCGCCTGGTGCGCGTGTTCGGCGCGGCCCCGCCCGCGGCGGTGACCGACGCCGCAAGCCTCACCAACGGCGAGGACGTCGCCGTGTCCGCGGACGGCGTCGTGCACGTGCTGGAGGCCGGCCGCATCCTGCGCTTCCGGCAGGACGGCAGCCGGCTGGGCGACGTGGTGCTGCCCTTCAGCATCACCGGGGGACGCGACCTCGTGGTGGCGCCGTCGGGCGACTACTACCTCAACACCACATCCCGCATCGTCCGGCTGAGCCCGGCCGGCGCGGAGACGGCGGGGGTGGCGGTGTTCGCCTCCGGGGAGGGTCTGGCCGTCGACACCTCGGGCGCCGCGCTGCGGGTCTACGGCAAGACGCAGTCGGACGGCCGTGTCAGCGAGTACGGGGCCGACCTGGCCACGGGCAGCCCCTTCACCGCCTTCGACCCCGCGGACCCGGCCTTCGTCACCTCGCCCAACGGCATCGCCGTGGACTGCCGGGGCAGCGTCTACGTGCTCGACCGGAACCCGGCCGGGGCGCGCATCCTGAAGTTCGTCACCCCCGGGACGCCGCCGCCGCCGTGCGCGCCGCCCGCCGCGCCGGCCGGACCCGTCGAGACGCAGATCAACGACATCGACGTCACCCAGGGCGTGCAGTGGGACCGCGACCACACCGCGCAGGACGTGCCCGGCGGCCCGCGTACGCGCGGCTTCGGCCTGCCGGGGGCGCCGGCGGAGGTGCCCATGCGCGCCGGCGGCACCACGGTGGTGCGCGTGTTCGCCAACCTGCGCTCCGGCCCCCCCGGCGGCGTCGCCAACATCCCGGCGACGCTCACCGCCAACGTCCCCGGCGGGCGCCGGTCGCAGACGCTCATGCCCGACGCCTCCCCGCCGGTGCTGCGGGTGGGCGACGCGCGGGTGGAGCCCGCGGAGCGCACCGACGTCAGCGCCGCCTACACCTTCACCCTGCCCGACGAGTGGACCGCCTTCGGGCGCATCACGCTCACGGCCACGGTGAACCCGGCCGGCATCGGCTGCGACGAGGCCTGCCGCCGGCGCTCGACGTTCGTGCTGACGGGCGTGCCGTTCCAGCAGACCACCGCGAGCTGCCTGGTCGGCCGGGTCGCCTGCGTCGACAACCCGTTCGGCGTGGACGTCTGGCCCGTCGCCCTGCAGGTGAACGGGCGGGATCCCATTCGCGACCCCCGGGGCGCCCTCGACGTCGCCCACACCACCACCCCGGTGCGGCTGATCCCCTGGGGGTGGATGGGCCAGATCGACATCACCGATGCCGCGACCGCGACGACCGTCCGGAACGAGAGCTGCTTCCTGGGGATCGAGCTCGGCATCCTCTGCGACGAGGAGACCGTCACGGTCGACCGCACGATCCGCCAGGGCTGGGTGATGGAGCGCCTCGAACGCTTCAAGGAGGACCGCAACGTCGGGTCCGGCACGATCATCCTGGGCCTCACGCGCAACGCGCACCCGGACCTGCCGGGTGCGATGCGCGGCAGGTTCGGTACGGAGCCGGTGCGCGATCCGTCCGTCGGACCATTCGGGTACGCCGACACGATCCGCCCCCTGACGGCGGTCACGCACGAGGTGCAGCACGCCCTCGGGCGGCGGCACGCCGGCACCGCGCCCGACTGCTACCCGGATCCCGCCCAGCTGGGCGAACCGTGGCCGGACTTCGGCGGCCGCGGCAACCTGTTCGGCTACGGGCTGGACACCCGCGCCGGTTCCGGCGGGCCCCGCACCCCGTACCGCATGTACGAGTGGACGCCCGCCGCCCCCATGTTCGACCTCATGAGCTACTGCGGCGGCGAGGGCAACACCTGGATCTCCACGGTGGGCTGGAACCAGATCATCGGCTACCGTGCGCCCGCCGGCGCCGTGCCGCGCGCCCTGCAGTACCGGGCCCAGCAGGTGGGCACCCGCGGCGCGCTGATCCGCGTGAACGCCGTGGAGGCGCCGGGGCGGCTCCTGATCACCGGTACGCGCCCCGACCGTGGGGTCGCTCCCGCCCCCGACCCCGCCGCCCGATACCAGCTCGAGGCGCGCGACGCCGTCGGCCGCATCGTGTCGTCCGCGCCCATGTCCGCCGAGGTCACGAGCGAAGGCGTCACGGTGCTGCAGGGCGCGGTGGCGCTGGCACCGCACGTCGCCCAGGTCGTGGTCCGGCGGGGCACCGAGGCCGCCACCCGCCGCCGCCGCTCGGCGACGGCCCCGACGGTGCGGCTGCGGGCGCCGCGCGCGGGCAGCCGGGCGGCCGGCCGCGCGCTGACGGTGAGCTGGCGCGCGGCCGACCGCGACGGGGACAGCCTGACCACCGCGGTGGAGGTCTCCCTCGACGGGGGCCGGTCCTTCCGGACGGTGCACGTCGGCCCGTCGGCGGGACGGGTGGTCGTCCCGCTCGCCCGTCTGGGCGACTCACGCAACGCCCGCATCCGCGTCCGCGTCGACGACGGCTTCGCGGAGGCGATCGCCACGTCGGGGCGCATCACCATCGTGGGGCCGCCGCCCGCCGTGCGGATCACCTCCCCCGCCCGCGGCCAGCGGGTGCGGGCCGACGCGCCGCTGCGCCTGGCCGCGCAGGCGACAGCCGCGGGCGGGCGTCCGCTGGGCGCCCGGGCGTTCCGGTGGGCGGAGGGCCGCCGCATCCTGGGGCGGGGCGCCAGCCGCACCGTCACCGGGTTGCGGCCGGGTCGCCGGATCCTGCGGGTGACGGTCACCGACGGCCGTCGCACCGCGACCGCGTCGGTGCCGGTGGTGGTCACCGCCGTGCGGGCCCGCGAACCCACACGGGCGGGGGCGTCGAGCCGCAGGAACGCCGGCCGCACGGCGGTGACCACCACCGGCACCGACGCGGTCGCGGTGCGACGGCCGTCGGTGACCGTCACCCGCAGGATCCGGCGACCCGGCCGCAACCCGGTGACGGTGCGGCT
>DATMJR010000207.1:0-9239 GCA_035553775.1 Miltoncostaeaceae bacterium
GCGGGGGGCGAGCCGGATCGACCTGCCCGAGCAGGAGGTGGAGCCCGCCGGCACCCCCGAGGGCTTCGCGCTCACCGTCCGCGCGCGCATCCCCGCCGAGGACGCGAACGCGGAGATCTCGCTGGCCGCCAACGTCGCCGCCGCCCGGATGATGGTGGCCGCGGGACGGGGCCTCTTCCGCGTGATGGACGAGCCCGACCCGGAGCGCACCGCGTCGCTGCGCGCGGCGGCGATCGCGCTCGGCCTGTCCGTGCCGCCCCTGGACGGCCTGCGCGCGCTCGCGGGGACGCGGGGGCCCGCGCCCGCGCTCGCGACCTTCCGGCGGTCGGCCCGCCGGGCGGGGGGCGCCGCCTACCGCGTGCGCGGACCCGGCGACCCGCCGCCCTGGCACGCCGCGGTGGCCGCCCCCTACGCCCACGCCACCGCGCCCCTGCGCCGTCTCGCCGACCGCTACGTGCTCGACCTGCTCGTGCTGCTCGCCGACGGGGGCGCCCCCGACGACGGCGGCGTGGAGACGCTCCGGGCGCTCGAGCCGGTGATGCAGCAGGCCGAGTCGCGCGCCGAGCGCGTGGAGGCGGGCGCGATCGACCTCGTCGAGGCGACCCTGCTGCACGGGCGCGAGGACGAGGTGTTCGCGGCGGTCGTGCTCGGGATCGACGGCGCGCGCGCCCGCATCCAGCTGCGCGACCCGCCCGTGCGCGCCACGGTGGCGGACGCCGCCGGGCTCGTCCCCGGCGACGAGGTGCCCGTGCGCCTGGTGCGCGCCGACCCCGCGGCGCGGGCGGTGGCGTTCCGCCGCGCGGACGCGTCGCCGGCGGCGGGCAACGGCTCCGGCTGAGGGAGCCCGCCCCGCGGCGCGAAATGGGGACGGTCGTCGCCCGCGTCGCGGATGTGCGGCCGGGTCGGCCGGCGGGAGGCGCGGCTAATATCGGGTCACCAGGCGGAACGCCGGGCGCCCGGTCGTGCGCGGCGCCGCACCGCCCGCACCCGACCCGAGAGAGCCCATGAGCATCACGCCGGCCGACTATCCGCCCCCCTTCGAGCCCACCAGCGCGGTCGTCACGCCGCAGGCCGGCGAGGACGAGCGCATCGAGGTCGGCGTCCTCATCGTCGGAGGCGGGCCCGCAGGCTTCGCCACCGCGATCCGGCTGGGGCAGCTGCTCGCCGAGGACCCCGAGCTGGCCGAGCAGCTCGGCGAGGTGCCGATCGCGCTCGCCGACAAGGGCAAGGCCGCCGGCTCCCACCTGCTGTCCGGCGCGGTGATGAAGCCCGGACCGATCCGCGACCTGTTCCCGGACCTCGACCCGACCGAGATCCCGCACTACTGGGAGGTCGACAAGGAGGCGGTCTACTTCCTCACCAAGGGCGGCAAGGTCCGCGTCCCTCCGCCGCCCCAGATGAAGAACCACGGCAACTGGGTCGTCTCGGTGAGCCAGATGGCGCGCTGGATGAGCGACAAGGCCGAGGAGCTGGGCGTCTACCTGCTGCCCGAGACCGACGCCCAGCGGCTGCTGGTCGAGAACGGCCGGGTCCGGGGCGTCGTCACCGGCGACAAGGGCCGCGGGCGCCAGGGCGAGGAGCTCGGCACGTTCGAGCCCGGCATCGAGCTGCACGCCGGCGTGACCGTGCTCGCCGAGGGCACGCCGGGTCACCTCACGCAGGTGCTGCGCCGCCACTTCGAGCTCGACCGGGGCACCGTCCAGACCTGGGAGCTCGGCGTGAAGGAGGTCTGGGAGGTCGCGAAGCCCCTCCGCGCGCTCATCCACACCGCCGGCTGGCCCCTGCGCCTGGGCAAGAAGTACCGCGAGTACGGGGGCTCGTGGATCTACCCGATGGGCGACGACAAGGTGTCGATCGGGTTCGTGATCGGCCTCGACTACGCCGACGCCACCACCTCGGTCCACGACCTGCTGCAGGCCTTCAAGACGCACCCCTTCGTCAAGGGCATCCTGGACGGGGGCCGGCGCATCACCTGGGGTGCCAAGACCATCCCCGGTTCCGGCATCTACGGCCTGCCGTCGCGCCTGCACGTGCCCGGCGCGCTGCTGGTGGGCGACTCGGCCGGCTTCGTCGACATGGCGGCGCTCAAGGGCGTCAACTACGCGATCCGCTCGGGCATGCTCGCCGCGGACGCCATCTACGAGGCGCTCAAGGCCGGTAAGGCCCACTCCCCCGCCGGACTGTGGGGCTACGACAAGCGCATCAAGGACTCGGAGGTCTGGAAGGACCTCTGGAAGGTCCGCAACATCCGGCCGGGCTTCCAGCGCGGGTTCCTGGTCGGCGGGATGATCCACGGCATGTCGACGGGCTCGTTCGGCAAGTTCCCGAAGCGGGTGCTGCCGATCCCGGACGCCAAGGAGCCGGTGTTCGTCGGGGGCCGCCAGTACCCCAAGCCCGACGGCGCGCTCACCTTCGACAAGCTGTCGAGCGTCTACCTCAGCGGCAACAAGACCCGCGACGACCAGCCTAGCCACATCCGGGTGCAGACCCAGGTGCCGCGCGAGCTGGCGGTGGCGTGGGAGGCGATGTGCCCCGCCAAGGTCTACGAGATCGACGAGACGGCGCCGCAGAACGGCACGGTCACGGTCCACGTCAACGCGTCCAACTGCGTCCAGTGCGGGGCCATCACCGCCAAGGGCGGCCGCCTCACCCCGCCGGAGGGCGGGAGCGGGCCCGAGTACACGATCACCTGAGCGGCGCCGCCCGGTGACCGGCGTCGCCGTCCACCCCGTCGCCCGCGGGCTGCTCGTCTGGATGCAGGCGGGCGGCCCGCGGCTGCAGGCCCTGATGGCCGAGGAGGCGGCGCACGCGGACGACCTGTCGCCCGCCGGCGACGCCGCCGTCCGCGCGCAGCTGCGGTTCCTGGCCGAGGCCCTCGCGGCCAACGCCGGCCCCGGCCGCGCCGCGGCGCTGGAGGCGTTCCGCGACCGGCTCCCGGACGTACTGGACGACGCCGAGGACCGGCTGCGGGCCCACGCGGAGCTGCTGGGCGAGGCGACCGCGTTCGAGGTGGGCCTGCAGTTCGCCGACGCCTCGCCCGACGACCCGGGCCTGGTGGCGATGCTCGAGCGGCGGGTCCGCGTCGGCGCCTGGGTGCGGCTGTTCCTGGAGGCCTTCGACGCCGCCCAGCCCGACCGGCCGCCGGCGGCGCCGGCGGCGCTCGCCTGGATGGCGGACCATCAGGTCCACCTCGCCGACACCATCTTCTCCATGGACCGGCGCGCCAAGCAGCTGGCGCAGCAGCGCGGCGGCCCGGAGGCGATCGCCGACCAGGAGGTGGTGAACCGCATCGGCCAGGCCACGATGCTGCAGTCGCACGTGCGCTTCCTGGTGGAGGCGCTCGCCCGGGCGATGTGACCCGGCCGATGGGCGCCCCGTCCCGGGACCGCCTGCTCGCCGCCCTGGGCGAGGTGATCCGCGACCGGCGCGTGATGGAGGCGATGGCCGCGGTCCCCCGCGAGTGCTTCGTCCCCGAGGCGCACCGCCACGAGGCGTGGGTCAACGCGCCGCTGCCGATCGGACGGGGGCAGACCATCTCCCAGCCGTTCGTGGTCGCCCACATGTGCGAGCTGCTGGAGCTGCGCGGCGACGAGACGGTGCTCGACGTCGGCACCGGCTCGGGGTACCACGCCGCCGTGCTGTCGCGGCTCGCCCGGCGGGTCGTGTCCATCGAGCGCCACCCGAGCCTGTCCGAGTGGGCGGCCGCCAACCTGCGGGCGGCCGGGATCGCGGAGGTCGCCCTGGTGGTGGGGGACGGTACGGGCGGGCACCCGCCCGAGGCGCCCTACGACGCGATCAACGTGGCGGCGGCGAGCGCCGCAGGCGTCCCGCCCGCCCTGGAGGAGCAGCTCGCCGACGGCGGGCGCCTCGTCATCCCCGCCGGCGACGGGACCCAGCGCCTGGTGCGCGTGCGCCGCACCGGCGACCGCCTGGTCCGGGAGGAGCTCGGCGAGGTGCGCTTCGTGCCGCTGGTGCCCGGCGAGGGCTCCGCCGCCGGCTCCTCGGACGCCGCGGGCGGCTGAGCCGGCTACAGGGTCGTCTGCCCGCCCCCGGCGACGACCTGTCCCGCCCACAGGATCCCGCCGCCGGCCGCGAACGGCGTCCGTGCCACCGCGACCACCCCGAGCCGGGCGGGGACGCGCAGGCCCCGCAGGGCGGCCGGCGGCGGGGCGTCGCGCACCAGGGCCGCCACCGACCGCGGACCCGCCGGCAGCCCCGGCGGAGCGTCCCCCGGGGCCCCGCCGGGGCCGGCCACCACCACGTAGGCCTCCTGAGCCCGCACCATCACCGCGCCGGCGGCGGCGAGCAGCGCCGCGAGGGCCCCGGGGTCGGTGCGCGCCCCCTCCTCGGCCACGGCGCAGCCGATCGCCGCGTACACGCGGCCCGCGAACCTGCCGCGCACCCCGAGGTCGTAGGCGATCGCGTCCGGGCCGTCGGGGTCGGGGGCCGGCAGCCGGTCGCCGGGGATCACGGCGCGGCGCCACCCCAGCGCCCCCCGCAGCGCCGCCGCAAGCCGGTCGCGCAGCTCCTCCCGGCTCGCCGGAGGGGCGCCGGCGGCGACCGCGGCCACGGCCTGCACCAGGGGTGCCGCGAGCGCGGCCTCGCCGTCGCCGTCCGTCACCGGGCGGTGCGCGTCACCGCCGCCATCGCGACGTCGTCGAGGATCCGCCCGCCCGACCAGACGCTGACCGCCGACAGCACCGCCCGCGCGACGTCGCGCGGCGGCCGGCCGAGGCTGTCGCGCAGTGTCTGCCCCAGCCGCTCGTCGCCGAACTCCTCGTCGCCCCGCCGCGCCTCCACCACGCCGTCGGTGAAGCAGAACAGGCTGTCGCCCGGCTCGAAGTGGATGCGGCCGCACGCGTACCCCGCGTCGGCGAAGACGCCGCAGGGCGGCCCGGTGACCTCCAGCGCCGTGACCACCCCGGTGGGGCTCACCAGCAGCGGCGCGACATGCCCGGCGCTGCACCAGGAGAGCGCGTCGCGGTCGAGGTCGATCACCACCAGGACCATCGTGACGAAGGAGCCGTCCGGGACCCGGTCGAGGATGCGCGCGTTGAGCATCTGGACCACCCGGCGGGGGTCCGACTCCGACGCGGTGAGCCCCTCCGTGACGTAGCGGACCATCGCGGTGATGCCCGCCGCCTCGACGCCCTTGCCGCTGACGTCGCCGACGAGCACGGCGACCTCGCCGTCCGGCAGGGTCCAGACCCCGTAGAAGTCGCCGCCCACCTGGGCGCCGGCGGCGGCCCGGTACAGCCCCGCGATGGCGAGCCCCGGCACGGTGGGCAGCGCGTCGGGCAGCAGCGCGTGCTGCAGCGTCTCGGCGATGTGCCGTTCCTGCTCGAACTGGGCGGCGTTCTGCAGGGCCGCACCCGCATGCCGGGCGAGCTCGCCGAGCAGGCGCAGCTCCCGCTCGCCGAAGGCGCGGGCGCGCGGCGAGGCCACGGTGAGCATCCCGTAGACCCGCTCGCCGATGAGCAGCGGGAGGTGCACGAAGGCCCGCACGCCCCGCGGCGCCGCCGCGCGTGCCCGCGCGCCCTCGGTGTCGACGTCGCTGCACATCACGGGCCGCCGCCCCGACAGCACGCGGCGCAGCAGCGCGTCCTCGCCGGAGGCGGTGCCGATGCGCTCCAGGGCCTCCGGGGACATGCCCCGCACCGCGACGGCGGTGACGTCTCCGTGCCGCTCGACGATGAGGACGCCCCCGGACTCGGCCCCCGCCAGCTCGGTGGCCTGGTCGACGAGGTGCTCGTGGATGTCGGCGCGCGTGAGCGCCGATGCCATCAGGTGGGCGGCGCGCGCGAGCGCCATCTCCTCCTGCGCCCGCCGCTCCTCCTGCAGGCGCAGCTGGGCGGCCTCCTCGGCCAGGCGCCGGGCCTCGGCGAGCGCCTCCTGGGCCGCGGTCACGTCGGAGAGGATCTCGACGCGCCCGAGCAGGGCCCCCGAGGTGTCGCGCACGGGGGCGGAGTACCGCTCCACCACCCGGCCGTCGACCGTGCGCAGCTCGTCGGCGAAGGAGCTCTCGGGGTCGTCGTACGTGGCCAGCGTGCGCGCGACGTAGCCGGCCGGATCGAGGAACCGCCACCGCAGGCGCTCGCGCACCAGCTCGCGCATCGGCTGCCCGAGCATCGCGCCCAGGTCCACCGCGATGAGCTGCGCGGCGGCGCGGTTGGCCAGGGTCAGCCGCTCGGCCAGATCGCTGACCACGACGCCGTTGTGGCTGCTCTCGAGCACGGCCTCCAGCACCTGCCGCGTGCGCCGGTTGCGGTCGCGCAGCTGGTGGTTGCGCACCGTCAGCGACAGCTGCGGGGCGACGTCCTCCACGCGGCGCGCCAGCTCCTCGGTGAGGGGCCGGTCCGGGTCGAGCGACACCAGCAGCACCGCGCCCAGCTGCAGGTGGTTCGGCGTCGCCAGCGGCACCGCGACCGCCGAGGCGTTGTCGAGCAGGTGCAGGATCGTGCGGGTGTCCACCCCGTCGCCGGTGAGGTCCGCGAGCCGGTCGAGCACGGAGGGTTCCAGGCCGAGGCGCGGCCACGTCATCGAGGTGCCGGCGGCGACCACCTGCGACCCCAGCCCCGCGAGGTCGTCGCCGGCCTGCAGCAGGGGCCGCAGGCGCACGTCGACCTCGGGCTGCGCGAACGCGAGGGCCGGCATGCGCTCGGCCGGGTCGTCCTCGCTCACCATGAACCCCGCGACGTCGACTCCCAGCGCCACGCAGAGCCGGGCACCGAGGGCGGTGAGCGCCGAGGCCAGCTCGGTGACCGGGCCGGGGTCGAACAGGACGGCGGCCAGGCGCTCGGCGGGCGCGCCGGTCTCCAGCGAGGCCCAGGCGGGCGGGCGTCCCTCACGCGCCACGGTGCCGTCCGATCATCGCGACGTAGTGCGCGGCCGACGCCCGGATCGCGGCGCGCTCGTCGTCGCGGGTGGGGCGCACCACCCGCGCGGGCACGCCGACCGCCATGGACCCGGCGGGGATCTCCGCACCCTCGGGGACCAGGGCGCCCGCGCCGACGATCGCGCCCGTGCCGACCCGCGCGCGGTTCATGACGATGGCCCCCATCCCGACCAGCACGTCGTCCTCGATCGTGCAGCCGTGCACCACCGCGCGGTGACCGATCGTGACGCCCGCGCCCACGGTGCACGGGACACCCTCGTCGGCGTGCAGCACCGCGCCGTCCTGCACGTTCGACCGCTCCCCCACCGCGATGAGGTCGGTGTCGCCGCGGATCACCGCGGTGGGCCACACGGAGACGAGCGGGCCCAGGTGCACCCGCCCGATGACGACGGCCGTGTCGTCGACGTACGCGCCGTCGCCGATGGTCGGATCGCGTCCGTTGAGGGTGCGGATCACGCTGGACGGACGGTACCGCGACCCGGGGTCACTTGCCACGGTGCGATCGTCACGCGAGCGTCGAAAGACACGGGGACGTCGCCGCCGCGCACCCCCGCGTGTGCGAGGATCACCGTCGCAAACCGTCTCGCCCCGGAGCGTGCTGCTGTGAGGAAGCTCAAGAGGACCGTCGCCGTCGTCGCCATCGCCGCCCTCGCCGGGTCCGGCGTGCTGGCGGGGTGCAACGAGTCCGACAGCAGCGAGGCGCAGACCCCGGCGAACGCGCCGACGGTCGAGAACACCGCGGTGCAGACGGACGAGGAGGGCAACACCATCGAGGCGCCGGGCGGCCAGACCGGCGGCGAGGGCGGGGAGAACGGCGAGACCGGCGGGGACAACGGCCAGGGCGAGGGCGACGCGGGCGGCGAGGTCGGCGACGTGGCGGCGGGCCAGTCGACGTTCGAGGGCGTCTGCCAGGGCTGCCACGCGCAGGGCGGCCAGCAGGCGGCCGTCGGCCCCAAGCTCGCCGAGGCCGGCCTCGCCGAGGACGAGATCCGCAACACGATCGTCAACGGCCAGGGCGTGATGCCCGCCGGCCTGGTGCAGGGCGAGGACCAGGACAACGTCGTCGCCTACGTCCTCAGCATCCAGTAACGGGGGGGCGGTCCGCCCGCCCCGCTGGGAGCTGATCCGCGAGGAGGACCGCCTCGACGCCGTGGCGGGCGCATGGGACGCGCTCGCCTCGGCATGCCGCCGTCCGCTGGCCGCGCCCGGGTGGGTGCGCGCCTGGTGGGGCGCGCTGCGGCCCCCGGGCGCGGAGCTGCGGGTGGCGGCGGCGTGGGACGGCGGGGACCTCATCGGGCTGCTTCCCGCGATGCGCCTGCGCACCGGGCGGATGGACGAGCTGGTGGGGCTGGCACCCGCCATGGCGGTGCGCGGCGTCGCGCTGGCCGCTCCCGGGGTCGAGGCCCCGGCGGCGGCGCTGCTCGCCCGCGCGATCACCTCCGACGCGGCCGTCCACCGGCTGCGCCTGGAGCAGGTGGCCACCGACGACCCCCTGCCCGGGCTCCTGCAGCAGGCCTGGCCCGGCCTGCTGCGGCCGGAGCTGCGCCGGGGCGCGCCCTCCCCGGTCCCCGTGATGGGGATGGACGGCATGGACTACGAGGGCTGGCTCGCCGCGAAGAGCAGCAACTTCCGGCAGCGCGTGCGTCGCGAGCGGCGGCGGATGGAGGCGCGCGGCGCCGAGCTGCGGATGGCGACGGCCCCCGCCGAGGTGGAGCGCGCGCTGGAGGCGTTCGCCGCCCTGCACGGTGCCCGCTGGGGCGACCGGTCCCCGCTGTCGGGGCCCGGGGGCCACGAGATGATGCGCCGTGCCGCGGCCGCGCTCGGACCCGACCGCTTCCGGGCGCACGTCATCGAGGCCGAGGGCCGCGCGGTGTCCGTGCAGCTGTTCGTGGCCGCCGGGGGCGAGCTCATCTACTGGAACGGCGGCTGGGACCCGGACTGGGCGCAGCACTCGCCGGCGCTCGTGGGGATCGTCGCCGCACTGGAGGACGGCTTCGCGCGGGGCGAGCGCCGTCTCGACCTGGGCGAGGACGACTCGTACGACTACAAGCAGCGGCTGGCCGACGGCGACGCCCCCGTGCAGCGCATCACGCTGACGCCGCGGGGCCGGCGCTACCCCGCCGCCCTGGCCGCCGACGCCCCGCGCCTGGGACGCGCGCTGGCGCGCCGGGCCGTTGCCCGGGTGCCCGCGGACCTCCGCCGTCGCCTGCCCGGGGCGGCCGGCGGCAGCTGAGCCCGGCGCGGCTAGTCGTCGTCGCCCTCGCCGCCACGCCCGCGTCCCCGTCCGCGCCCCCGACCGCCGTCATCCTCGTCCGTGACCGCGCGCGTCGTCGTCGGCCGGGAG
>DATMJR010000208.1:0-8083 GCA_035553775.1 Miltoncostaeaceae bacterium
AAGACCACCGTCGAGCCCTCCGAGGCGGAGGCCCGGCGGCTGCTCAAGCTGATGGACGCGCTCGAGGACAACGACGACGTCCAGGACGTCTACGCGAACTTCGACATCTCCGAGGAGATGATGGAGGTGGTCGCCGGCTGACGGCCGGCGACCACCTTCATCGGCCGACCACCGTCGCCCCGCGGCCGGAGGCGGTGCGGATGGCGCGTGAGTCTGGTTCTCCGCCACCACCGCGCCATGCGGCTGGCCTGCCACTGAGTCGAACTCGCCCTCCATGGCTCGTGACCTCGGACCGTCCTTCCACGTTCGCGGACCATCGCGGCCTCGCGGCGGTTCACGGGGCGTATGGCGCGTCCGGAAGCTGGTCCGTCACCACCGCGGCTCACGCCTGGCCTGCCACTGAATCGAACTCGCCCTCCATGGCTCGCGACTTCGGACTATCCCTCCACGCGTCAGTCGCGCCGTCCTGGTCGCTTGCCGCTTCGGGTAACGATGGTTGCGGGAGAAACGATGACGGTGGCACGGGCAGGGTTTTCCCTGGTTGCGGATAAGGGGTCGCGGTGATCCTCGGCGTCGATCCCGGTCTCGCCTCCACCGGCTACGCGGTGGTGTCGGGCGTCCCCCAGCGGCCGCGCGTCGTCGCCTGGGGGGTCATCGTCACGGCCCCCGGGACGCCCCACGCCACGCGCCTGCGGGAGATCCACGACGGCCTCGCCCAGGTGCTGCTGCAGCACCCGGTGGAGGGCGCCGCCCTCGAGACCTGGCACATCCACCAGCACAGCCGCGCGGCCATGGGCACGGCCGAGGCCCGCGGGGCGGCGCAGGTGGCCCTGGCGGGGGCCGGCATCGCGGTCGAGGAGTACGCGCCCAACGCCATCAAGCAGGCCGTCACCGGCAGCGGCCGCGCCGACAAGGCGCAGGTGCGGGCGATGGTGGAGCGCCTCACCGGCGTGCGGGCCGCCAGCGACCACGCCTCCGACGCGATGGCGGCGGCCCTCTGCCACCTGTCGGTCGGCCGCTTCAGCGCCGCCGTCCGCCGCGCGGGCTAGCCTCCGCGCATGATCCGCTCCCTGCGCGGCACGCTGGCCGCCGCGGGACCGGAGGGCGCGCTCGTCGAGGTGGGCGGGGTCGGCCTGCTGGTCCACGTCTCGGCGCACACGCTGGACGCCCTCCCGCCGGCGGGGTCGGCCGTGCGCCTGGAGACCCACCTGGTGGTCCGCGAGGACGCCCTCGACCTCTACGGCTTCTCCGGCGCCTCGGAGCGGGAGCTCTTCGAGGCCTTCATCGGTGTGAGCGGGGTGGGGCCGCGGCTCGCCCTGTCGCTGTGCGGGCTCGACCGGCCCGAGACCCTGCGGCACGCCATCGCGACCGGGGACGCCCGCCGGCTGCAGCGGGCTCCGGGCGTGGGCAAGCGCACGGCCGAGCGGCTGGTGCTGGAGCTGCGCGACCGGCTGGGCGCCGTGGGCGGCGACCCGCGGGCGGACGGCGTGCCCGGAGCCCCTCCGGCCGGGCCGGCCGCCGAGGCCCACGAGGCGATGCTCGCCCTCGGCTACGCGCCGGATGAGGCCGCCCTCGCGCTCGCGGGCGCCCCGCCCGATCTCGACGCCGCCGCGCTCGTGCGCCACGGCCTGGCCCGCATGCGCCGGACATGACCGGCGGCCGCGTCACCGACCCGGCCGCGGTGCTGGGCGAGGAGGAGGCCGATCGCGCCCTCCGGCCGCCCACGCTGGCCGCGTTCATCGGCCAGGAGACCGCCCGGCGGCAGCTCGGCATCTTCCTGGAGGCCGCGCGGCAGCGCGAGGAGGCGCTCGACCACGTGCTGCTCGCGGGGCCGCCGGGACTCGGCAAGACCTCGCTGGCGCGCATCGTCGCCACCGAGATGGGGGTCGGCTTCCACCCCACCAGCGGCCCGGTGCTGGAGCGCAAGGGCGACCTGGCCGCCGTGCTCACCGCCCTCGAGCCGCGCGACGTGCTGTTCATCGACGAGATCCACCGTCTCGGCCGCGCGGTCGAGGAGGTCCTCTACCCGGCGATGGAGGACTACGAGATCGACGTGGTGCTGGGGCAGGGGCCGTCCGCGCGCACCCTCCGCCTCGACCTGCCGCCGTTCACGCTGGTCGGCGCCACCACCCGCACGGGCCTGCTCAGCGCACCGCTGCTGGGCCGGTTCGGCGTGGTCCAGCGGCTCGAGCTGTACGGCCGCGACGACCTCGCCCGCATCGTCCTGCGCTCGGCGGGCCTGCTCGGCCTGGTCGTGGACGAGGAGGGGGCGGGGGCCATCGCGTCACGGGCCCGGGGCACGCCGCGCATCGTCAACCGGCTGCTGCGCCGGGTGCGCGACGTCGCCCAGGTGCGGGGACAGGCCGTCATCGACCGGGACGTGGCCATGGATGCGCTCGACCTGCTCGAGGTCGACGCCGCCGGGCTGGAGGAGATCGACCGGCGCATCCTGCGCTGCCTGGCGGCCACCTTCGAGGGACGGCCCGTGGGGCTGGGGACGCTGGCCGACTCCATCGGCGAGGCACCCGACACCGTCGAGGACGTGTACGAGCCGTTCCTGCTGCAGGAGGGGCTCATCGCGCGCACCCCCCGGGGGCGGATCGCCACGCCCCGCGCCTATCGCCACCTGGGCCTCACGCCCCCCGACCCCGGGGCGCCGGCGCTGTTCTAGGGGTGGGGGCCGCCCGCGGGCGGTCGTGCAACGCTTGGGGCATGGCCACCCCGGCCCCACCGCTGGTCGACGGCCTCGGGCGCGTCCACCGCTCCCTGCGCCTGTCGATCACCGATCGCTGCAACCTGCGCTGCCGGTACTGCATGCCGGCCGAGGGCATGCCGTGGCTGGCGGCCGACCGGCTGCTGACGGCCGACGAACTGGTGCGCCTGGCGGCGGTGCTGGCGCGCCTGGGCGTGGGCGCGATCCGCGTGACGGGTGGCGAGCCGCTGGTGCGGCCGGACGCCGTGGACATCGTGCGGCGGCTGCGGCGCCTGCCCGGGGTCCGGGAGGTGGCGCTGACCACCAACGGCGTGCTGCTGGCCGACCGCGTCGACGCGCTGGTGGCGGCGGGCCTGGACCGGGTCAACGTCAGCGTCGACTCCCTCGACCCCGAGCGCTTCGCCCTGGTGACGCGCCGGCGCGACCTCGACCGCGTCCTCGCCGGCCTGCGCGCCTGCGCGGGCCACGCGGCCCTGCGGCCCGTGAAGGTCAACGCCGTGGTGCTGCGCGGGGTCTCCGAGCCCGATGTGCTGCCGCTCGCCCGGCTCGCGCGCCGCGGGCCGTACGTGGTGCGGTTCATCGAGGCGATGCCGCTCGACGCCGACCGGGCGTGGTCACGCGCCGACGTGCTCCCCGGGGCCGAGCTGCGGGAGATGATCGGCGCACGCTGGCCCCTGGAGCCCCTTCCCCGTGAGCGCGCGTCGGCGCCCGGCACCCGCTGGCGCTTCCGGGACGGCGCGGGCGAGCTGCAGTTCGTCGCGTCGGTGACCGAGCCCTTCTGCGCGGCGTGCGACCGGCTGCGCGTGACCGCCGACGGGATGCTGCGCACCTGCCTGTTCGCCGACGCCGAGACCGACCTGCGCACGCCCCTGCGGGCGGGCGCGGGCGACGGGGAGATCGCGGCGCTGGTGCGCGCGGCGCTGGCCGCCAAGGCCCCCGGGCACGGCCTCGCCGCCCCGGGCTACGCCTACCGGGGCCGGCCGATGTCGATGATCGGCGGCTGAGCCGCCGCCCCCGCCCGCCGGGCCTCAAGTCGCCGCCCGGGGCGTCGATGGCAGACGCGACAGGGGCCGAGAGGGCCTCCCGAAGGCTCTGCTAGGGTCATCCCGGTTCGAAGGACCCCGACACGGAAGGTGCCCGCCCCGTGGGAGGTTTCGCCCTCCTCCTCGTCTACCTCGCGATCTTCGTCGCCATCATCTGGCTGTTCGTCGTGCTGCCCCAGCGGCGCATCCGGCGCCAGCAGACCGAGATGATGGCCCGGCTGTCCGCAGGCGACGAGGTCATGACGACGGGTGGCATCTACGGCACGATCACCGAGATCGAGGACGGCGACACCCTCCTGCTGGAGGTCGCCGAGGACACCGAGATCCGCGTGTCGAAGGCGTCCGTGGCCCGGTTGGTGACCGACCAGAGCGGGACGGTCTCCGACCCGGCGAGCGACGGCACCACGGAGTAGCCAATGAGCAAGGGGAGGAACTCCTTCCTCCTGCTGCTGATGGTGATCGGCCTGACGGCCGCGTCATTGGTGGCGATCGCGCTGAGGCCGGCGGTCCTCGGCCTGGATCTGCAGGGCGGCGTCGAGGTCGTCCTGGAGGGACGTCCCACCGCCGAGTCCCCCGTGACGGAGGCCGCGCTCGAGCGGTCCGTCGAGGTGATCCGGAACCGCGTCGACGCGTTCGGCGTGGCGGAGCCCGAGATCCAGACGCAGGGCACCGATCAGATCGTCGTCGCGCTGCCGGGCCTGGAGGAGCCGGGGACCGTCGTCTCCGACCTGATCAAGCCGGCGCAGCTCGCCTTCTACGACCAGGAGGCGAACCAGGTCGGCGAGGCCGGGTTCACCACCAACCTGCACGAGGCGGTCACGCGCGCCCAGAGGACGCGCGTGGAGGACCCCTCGCGTGGCGCCGAGACCCTCTACGCCTTCCGGGCCGCGAACAACCGGCTGGTGGCCGGGCCGGTCACGGTCGCCCCCGGCACCACCCGTGCCGAGGCGCTGGAGGAGCTCCGGGGGCTGGTGCGCGACCGCGACGTGCCCTGGCGCCAGATCGAGGTGGAGTCCGTCCCCCGCGGCCTGACCCTGGTCACCGAGCCGCTGCTCACCACCCGGCAGGGCTCCGGCGCCGTCCAGTACACGATCTACCAGGACCGCAAGGCGCTCACGGGCCGTGACATCACCGAGGCCTCGCAGACCCGCGAGGTGACCTCGGCGGGCGCCGGCGAGCCGATCGTGACCATGCAGTTCACGAGCGCCGGTCGCGACAAGTTCCGCGAGATCACGCAGAACCTGGCCATCCGCGGCCAGACCGTCGGCACCCCCCAGCACTTCGCGATCGTGCTCGACGGGCAGCTCATCTCGGCGCCGCAGATCGACTACACCGAGTTCCCGTTCGGCATCGACGGCAGCAACGGCGCCACCATCCAGGGCGGCTTCACCACCGAGAGCGCGCAGACGCTCGCGAGCCAGCTGAACTCCGGCGCGATCCCGATCAACCTGGTGCCGGTCAGCCAGAAGCAGGTGTCGGCGACCCTGGGCGCCGAGTCCCTCCGCCAGGCCCTGATCGCCGGCATCGTCGGCCTGATCCTGGTGCTCGCGTTCCTGGTCGCCTACTACCGGCTGCTGGGGGTCGTCGCGGCGGGCGCGCTGATGGTCTACGCGGCCCTGTTCTACGCCGTCGTGGTCATGTGGCCCATCACGCTGACCCTGCCGGGCATCGCCGGCGTCATCCTCACCATCGGCGTCGCCGCCGACGCCAACATCGTCATCTTCGAGCGGATCCGCGAGGAGTCCCGGTCGGGCAAGCCACCCGCCCAGGCGCTGTCGGCGGGGTACCGCAAGGGCATCGCCGGAATCCTGGACGCGAACGTGGTCACGCTGGCCACCGCGATCCTGGTGTTCCTGTTCGCCACCGCCGGCCCGCGCGGCTTCGCGTTCACGCTCGGCATCGGCGTGGTGCTGTCGCTGTTCACGGCGGTGGTCGCCACGCGGGCGGTCTTCGGCGTGCTGCTCGGGTCGCGGCTGCTGCGCGACGAGAAGGTCATGGCGCTGTCGGGTGGCCGCACCTTCCGCATCGACTGGGTCGGCAAGTGGAAGCTGTGGGCCGTCCTGTCGACCGTGCCGGTCATCTTCGGCCTCGTGTGGCTCGGGTTCAGCGGCCTCAACCTCGGCCTGGACTTCGAGAGCGGCACCCGCATCAGCACCAGCTTCGAGCGCCCCGTCACGGAGGACGGGCTGCGGACCACCTTCAGCGAGCTCGGCTTCGACCAGGCCAAGATCCAGGCGACCACCGAGCGGGTGCGCGGCGAGGACGTGCAGGGCTTCCAGATCCAGACGCAGTCGCTGTCGGCGGAACAGCAGGAGGACGTGCTGCGCGAGCTCGATGCCCGCTACGGCATCGACCGGGACACCTACAGCCTCGACCAGGTCGGACCGACCTTCGGCGAGCAGATCATCCGCAACGCCATCCAGGCGGTCATCCTCAGCCTGATCGTCGTCGCGCTGTACCTGATCATCCGGTTCGAGTACAAGCTCGCCCTCCCCGCGATGCTCACGGTCGTCCACGACGTGGCGCTGTCCATCGGCATCTACGCCGTGACCGGCCGGGAGGTGACGGCCGCGACGGTCGCCGCCCTGCTCACCATCCTGGGGTACTCGCTCTACGACGTGGTGATCGTGTTCGACCGGATCCGGGAGAACACGCCCCTCATGCGCGGCGCGCGCTACCGGGACGTCGTGAACCGGTCGGTCAACGAGATGTTCACGCGGTCGATCATCACCTCGTTCACCACCCTGGTGCCGGTCCTGGCGCTCTACTTCTTCGGCGGCCCCACGCTGCACGACTTCTCGTTCGCACTGCTGGTGGGCATCCTGTCCGGCGGCGTCTCGTCGATCATCATCGCGGCCCCGCTGGCGGCCTGGTGGAAGGAGCGCGAGCCCGACCAGAAGAAGCGGCGCGCGCGCGAGGAGCGTCGCCGGCTGCTGGCCGAGGCCGACGCCGACATCGTCGACGTGGAGGCGCTCGCGCGCGCCGAGGAGGCGCTGCAGGCCGAGATGACGACCGGCAGCCCGCCGGTGCCGGCCCTCGAGCCCGGCGGCGAGGAGCCCGTGCGCCGCGGGGTCGTGGAGGCGGTCGAGGCGCGGGACGCCGACGACGAGGACCTCGACGAGGCCGTCTACGAGCCCGTGACGCCGTCCGGTGGCGACGGGGCGCCCCCGGAGGAGCCGGAGGCGGCGCCCGGTGACGGGGACGGCACGGCGACCGAGCGTCCCGCGCGGCCGCGGCCCGACCCCTCGCGACCGCGCCGGCACCAGAACGTCCAGCGCCGCCGGCGCTGACGCCGCGACGGGGGCGGACCGCCGCCCCCGTCGCGTGTGGGATCATCGGGTGACCGGGTCGTCCCGCCACGGACGCGGGCGCGGCGAGCGCGAGGAGGGCCGATGATGCCGAACATGCGGGACACCCTGGAGCAGGCGATCGTGCTCTCGCTCGGCGCGGCCGCGCTCACCCGCGACCGCGTCGAGGGCATCGTGGGGGAGCTGGTGCGGCAGGGCCGCGTCAGCAGCGACGAGGGGCGCGGCATGGTCGAGCGCCTCGTCCAGCGCGCCACCAGCACCGAGGGCCGGGCGCCGTCGGCGATGCACGGGGTCGTCGGCCAGATCGAGCAGGGGCTGCGCGGCGCCTTCCGCGAGGCCGGGCTGGTGACCGCCAACGAGCTCGACGAGGTGCGCGTCCACCTCTCCGAGCTGGAGCATCGCCTGCGGCTCGTCGAGGCCGCCCTCGCCTCCCAGCTGCCGCCGGCCCCGGCGGAGCCCCCGACGGACGCCTGACCGCCCGGCGCGCCTCAAGAGGTCCGCGCCCCGCCCGATAGCAGGGGTGGGTGCCCCGGTGGGCGGGGCCGGGACGACGGAGGCTCGCGTGAGCGGTCGATTCGTGCTGGGCGCGGCGCTGGTGGTGGCCGCCTACATCGCCGGACGGCGCGACCGGGCCGATGGTCCCGACGGCGCCGCGGACGGGTGGACCTGGGGCGGCGCCCCGGCCGACATCGCCGCGGCGCAGGCCGAGACCGCCGCGGCGGTGCTCGCCCCGGCGCCCCCGGCGCCGGCGTGGGACCAGGCCCCCGCGGCGGCGGGATTGCGCCGCGTGGAGACGGACGCCCCCGTGACCCAGCCCGACGAGTACGCCACGCTGACGGCGATCCTGTCGACCCCGCCCGCCGCCGCGCCCGCGCCGGCGGCCCCCGACCCGGGCACGCCGCTGGTGGAGGAGATCGCCGCCGGCTGGGCCGCGGGCATCGCCGGCTGGACCCACACCCCGGCGTCCCCCGGGGTGCCGGATGTCGCCGAGGCGGCTCCCGCGACCCCGGCGCCCGAGG
>DATMJR010000209.1:0-2454 GCA_035553775.1 Miltoncostaeaceae bacterium
CGCTACCATGGGCACGTCGTGACGCCCCGCGAGCCAGCCGCCCCGGACGCAGGCCCCGCCCGGCGCCCGCGGGGCACCGCCGCGCGTCCCCCCCGCGTCTCGGAGCGCGGCGCCGCCACCCTCGCCCTCGTCGCGCTGGCGGGGCTGTGGCTGATCGTGCCGAGCGGTGCGCTGGTGCGCCTGACGGGCTCGGGCCTCGGGTGCCCCGACTGGCCCCTGTGCGACGGCGGCGTCATCCCGGCCAGCGGCGCGCACGCGGCCATCGAGTACTCCAACCGCGTCTTCTCGGCCGTCGTCATGCTGCTGGCCGTGGCCACCTGGCTGGTGGTGCGCCGCCTGCCCGGCCGGCCCCTCCTCGCACGCCGGGCCGCGGCCGGCGCCGCCCTGATGACGGTCGGGCAGGTGCCGCTCGGGGGCCTGACCGTGCTCACCGACCTGCACCCGCTCATGGTGGGCAGTCACTTCCTGCTGTCGATGGCGGCCCTCGCCGCCGGCGTCCTCACGGTGGTGGGCCTGCGCGACCACCTGGTGGGCCGGGAGCGCCGCTGGGACGCGCGCCGGGGGCCGTTCGCCCTGGGCGCGACGCTGTCCCTGGCGGCCGTGCTCGTGACCGGCGTCCTGGTGACGGCGGCGGGGCCCCACTCGGGCGACTCGGCCGTGGTGGGCCGCTTCGGGCAGCTCGACCAGGCCGTGTGGGTGCACGTCCGCGCGGTCGGCGTGCTGCTGGTGCTGATGGCCGTGCTCGCCGTGTGGCTGTGGCGGGAGCGCCCCCGGGACCCGTCCGCGGGGCGGCTGATGGCGGTGCTGCTGCCGCTGCTCGCCCTGCAGGTCACGGTGGGCGAGGTCCAGTACCGCACCCAGCTGCCGTGGGAGGTGGTCACCGTGCACGTGTCGCTGGCGGGGCTCGTGTGGGCGCTCGGGGTTGCCGCCGGGCACGCGCTGGCACGGCCGCCCGTGCCGGTGCCCTCGCCGCCCGCGGGCCCCCGGCCCGTGCTGCCCTGGGACGCCGCCCGGGGCGAGGGCGCGCGCAGCGGGTCCGCGGCGCCGGCGTCGGCGGGCGCCGCCTAGGGTCAGCGCCGCCGGGCGGCGACGCGCTGGCAGGGCACGCAGCGGACCGCGTCGGGCACGGCGCGCAGCCGTCCCGGCGAGATGGACTCGCCGCAGTCCACGCAGACCCCGTAGGTGCCCTGCTCGAGGGCGGCCTGCGCGGCCCTCAGGCGCTCCAGCTGCTGGGTCAGCTGCAGCCGGTCGCGCAGCAGCTTCTCGCGGTACTCCGCGTCGGTGGCCGCCTCGGCCGGGTGGTGGTGGCCGTCGGAACGCTCGTCCCCGTCGGCCGCCAGATCGCGCCCCTGCAGCAGGCGTGACAGCTCCTGCTCGAGGCGCGCGATGCGTGCCCGGGGATCCTCGTCGGGGGCGGCTCCCTCCGGCATCCGGGCATCGTAGCGGCCGCGGCCCCTACAGTGACCGGCCGGGCGGGTCGGGCCAGGGGAGGACGGATGGACGAGGCGGTCGTCGCCGAGGGGCTGGTGCGGGAGTTCAAGGGCGGCATCCGCGCCGTCGACGGCGTGGACCTCGTGGTCCGCACCGGGGAGGTGTACGGCTTCCTCGGACCCAACGGGGCGGGCAAGAGCACGACCGTGCGGATGCTGTGCACCCTGCTGCGCCCGACGGGCGGGCGGGCCCGGGTCGCCGGCTTCGACGTGGCGTCCGAGGCCGCCGGGGTGCGGCGCGCGATCGGCGTCGCCCTGCAGGACGCCGCCATCGACCCCTTCATGACCGGCCGCGAGCTGCTGCGCCTGCAGGGCGTGCTGCACGGCCTGCCGCGCGCGGAGGGCCGTGCCCGGGCCGAGCAGCTGCTGGAGCGCGTGGGACTCATCGACGCGGCCGACCGGCGCGTCGGGACCTACTCGGGCGGCATGCGGCGCCGCCTCGACCTGGCGCTGGCACTCGTGCACGAGCCCGTCGTGCTGTTCCTGGACGAGCCCACCACCGGCCTCGACCCCACCTCGCGCCTGGCGCTGTGGGAGGAGGTGCGCCGGCTCAACCGCGACGCGGGCACCACCGTGTTCCTCACCACCCAGTACCTGGAGGAGGCCGACCAGCTGGCCGAGCGGGTGGGGATCATCGACGGCGGCCGCATCGTCGCGGAGGGCACGCCCGCCGCGCTGAAGGCCGAGGTGGGCGACCCGGCGCTGGTCGTCACCCCGCTCGACGCGGCCCGCGTGGACGACGCCTCGCGCGTGCTTGCCGCCTTCGGGCCGCCGTGCGGGGCGCGACCCGGGGCGGCCTCGGTGCGGCTGGCCGGCGGCGCCGCCCGCGTGGCGGACGTGGTGCGCGCCCTGGACGCGGCCGGCGTGCCCACCGGCTCGCTGGATCTCACCATGCCCTCCCTGGACGACGTGTTCGTCGCCAAGACCGGGCGGCGCCTGGAGGGCGACGGGGACGGCGCCGGCC
>DATMJR010000210.1:0-7748 GCA_035553775.1 Miltoncostaeaceae bacterium
GCCGGGCGCGGTGCGGGCCGCCGGCACGGCCGACATGCTGAGCTTGGTCACCACCGCCCGCCGCAGCCGGTCGGCCCCCTCCGCGCCGAGGGACGCCATGGTGACCGACGTGGACACGCCGACGTCGGGGTGGGCGGCGAGCTGCCGCAGCACGCGACGCCGGGCCGCGGGGCTGCCGAGCACGGCGACCATCACGTCGCCGGCGTTGCGGCGGTGCTCGGCGAGGCGGCCCATCACCCGGTCCAGGTCCCCGCCCGGGGGCGGCGCGCACACGATGAGGTCGCCCGGGGCGGGCGCCCGCACGGGGGCGCCCAGGATCGCGGCGAGCCGGGCCGTCAGGCCCGCGTCGCCGGCGTCGATCACGCTCACGCCCGCGTCCCGCTCGGCGTTCCGCGCCGACAGGGCGACCGCCGTGACCAGGGGGCGTGCGCGGGACGCCGCCTGACGCGCGAGCCCCGCGGGTGGCGTCACAGGCCGACCCGGCGCCGGTTGACGGCGAACAGCAGCCCGATCGCGGCCATGTTGGTCACGGTGTGACTTCCCCCATAGCTGACGAACGGTAGCGGAATACCCGTGATCGGCATGATGCCCACGTTCATCCCCACGTTCACGAACGCCTGGAACATGAACATCGCGGCGATTCCGCCGGCGACGACCTGCTCGAACTGACTCGCCGCCCGGGCCGTGATGCGCAGCGCCCGCCAGATCACGACGCCGAACAGCAGCACCAGCAGCGCGGCGCCCACGAAGCCGAACATCTCGCCCACCACCGCGAAGATGAAGTCGGTGTGGTGCTCGGGCAGGAAGTCGTTGTTGGTCTGGGTGGCCCCGTCGGCGCCCTTGCCCCACGCGCCGCCGGAGCCGATCGCCGTCTTGCTCTGGTCGAGCTGGTACCCGGCGTCGCCCCGGTCGCGGTCGGAGTTGACGAACGCCGTGAGGCGCTCCACCTGGTAGTCCTTGAGCACGCTCACCCCGGCCGCGGGGAGAACCGCCAGCACCATCGCGACCAGCACCACCAGCACGGCGGCGAAGCCCGCGAAGTGCTGCCACGGCGCGCCGATCAGCAGCAGCACCGCCATCAGGATCGCGCCGTACACGATCGCGGTGCCGAGGTCGGGCTGCACGAACACCACCAGCGCGGGCACGGCCGCGACCACGGTGAGCAGCACCGTCAGGCGCAGGGGGTCGGAGTCCTGCGCGCGCTCCACGGCCAGCGCCGCGAGCACCGCGATCATCACCACCTTGCCGAGCTCCGAGGGCTGCAGGCTGAAGGGGCCGAGGTCGATCCAGCGCGTCGAGCCCTTGGCGGAGCTGCCGATCACGAACACCACCGCCAGCGCCCCGAGCAGGCCGCCCAACAGCACCCAGGGAACCGACTGGAGCCGGGTCGTGTCGATCGAGGCGACCGCGACCATCACGATCAGCCCGAGGACCACGAACAGCATCTGCCGGTCGACGTAGTAGTCGGGGCTGCCGCGGACGTCCGTGACGGTGGCGATGTCGATCACGTAGAGGCCGACGCCGAGGAGGGCGCCGACGGCGAGCAGCAGCACCCAGTCGACCTGCGCGACGAGCGCGCGCAGGCGCTCGGGCGCGGCCGAGTGGCCGCGGCGGCCGGTGGCGAGGGTCGTCAGTTGGAGTCCTCCGCGACGGGGACTCCGCAGAGCTCCGGGTCGTACTTGAGGTAGGCCGCCATCGTGCGGCAGACCGCCGGCGCCGCCGCGGTGGCGCCCGTGCCGCCGTGCTCGACCACCACCGCGACCACGATGCGCGGGTCGCGGTAGGGCGCGTAGCCCACGAACCAGGAGTGGTCCTCCTCGCCGCGGACGCCCGGCTCGGCGGTGCCGGTCTTGCCGGCCACCTCCACGCCGCCCGTGGCCCGCACGTTGGAGAAGACCGCCGTCGCCGTGCCGTTGGGGCCGTTGCTGGCCAGGTCGAGGCCCTCGCGCACCGTGCGCAGCGTCGTGGGCGACAGCGGGATCGTGCGCGACGGCGTGGCGGCCGAGAGGCGGCGCTTGACCTGGTTGGCGGGCCCCACGACCTCGCGGGCGATCATCGGCGTCGGGATCGTGCCGCCGTTGGCGATGGCGGCGTAGGCGACCGCCATCTGCAGGGGCGTCACCTCGAGGTAGCCCTGGCCCACGGTCATGTTGATGTCGTCGCCCGGCTTCCAGAAGTTGTTGTCGCGGTCGGAGGCGAAGTACTCCTCCTTCCAGTCCTCGCTGGGCACGCGCCCGCCGGACTCCCCGGGCAGGTCGATGCCCGTGGGCCGGCCGAACCCGAACCGCTGCGCCCACTGCTGCTGGAACTCGGGCCCCTCCTTGATGCGCTTCTCGTAGAAGCGCGAGCCCAGCGTGTAGAAGAACGTGTCGCTGGAGACCTCCATCGCCCGCGGCGGGCTGAGCGTGCCGTGGTACTGGCGGCGGAAGTTCGGGAAGACCGTGCCGTACAGCTCCAGCTCCGCGGGCGAGCCGATGCCCTCGTCGGGCCGCAGCAGGCCGAGCTGGAGCGCCGACGACATCGTGACGGCCTTGAAGGTGGAGCCGGGCGGATAGGAGCCCTGGATCGCCCGCGGGAACAGCGGCCGGCGCTCGTCGCGGTTGTAGCGCGCCGTCAGCCGCGTGCGGTTGCGCGCGTAGGCGTCGGGCGAGTAGGTCGGGAACGACGCCATCGCCAGCACCTCGCCCGTGCGCGGGTCGAGCGCCACGCCGGCCGCACCGGTCGCCGTCGGCGAGTCGGTGACCCGGAAGCGCAGCTGCTGCTCCAGCGCCCGCTGGGTGGGGTAGTCGATGGTCAGGCGCAGCGTGTCGCCCGGCGTGGGCGGGGTGGACGAGATCGTGCCGCGGCCGGTGGGCTCACCCGTGGCGGTGACCTCGACCCGGCGGTCGCCCTTGACCCCGCGCAGGTAGCTCTCGTACTTGGCCTCGACGCCGGTCACGCCCACGCGCTCGTTGCCCACGTAGCCCTGCTCCCGGTAGCGCGCGTAGTCCTCGGCGAAGATCGGGCCGGTGTAGCCGAGCACGTGGGCGGCCAGGGTGTCGTCCGGGTAGGTGCGCACGTAGGTGCGCTCCAGGGTGACCCCGGGGAAGTCGCGGGCGCGCTCGGCGAGCGCGATCTGCAGATCCTGGTCGACGTCCTCGGCGAGCACGACGCCCTCCAGGGGCGCGTCGCGATCGGCCTTGGCCATCGCGGCGGTCATCCTCGGCAGCGGCACCTCGAGCACCGGCGCGAGCTTCGCCAGGACGGCCCGGCGGCGGGCGCCCTGCAGCTCGGCGGGCCGCGCCACCACGTTCCAGCCCGGCCGGTTCTGGGCGAAGACGTGGCGGCCGGTGCGGTCGGTCACCAGGCCACGCGGGGCGGGCTCCTTGATCGTGCGCACGCGGTTCTCCTCGGCCCGCTGCGCGTACGCCTGGCCGCCGATCACCTGCAGGAACCACAGGCGGGTCAGCAGGATGCCGATCAGCACCACGGCGACCATGCCGAGCGCGGCGATGCGCACGGCCACGGCCGGGGTCAGCGGCGCGCGCCCCTTGGGGGGCGTGGAGCCGCCGCCGGTGGAGCCCGTGCGGCGTGGTGGCGGGGTGAGCGTCGTCATCGGCGCCTCAGATCGGGGTCCGTGCCGCGGGCTCGAACACCTGCGGATCGCCCAGCACCCGCCGCACCAGCAGCAGCACCGGCGCCGTGACCAGCGCCGTGAGGGCGAGCGTGGGCACCAGGATGCGCGCGGTCAGCTCCCCGGCCACCACGCTCTCGCCCAGCAGCACCTGCACGCCCGCGTAGCCCAGCTGCACGAAGCCCGCGCAGGCGACCGCCAGGATGACCGTGGGCAGCACCGCGTACGACTCGGGACGCTCGCACCAGCGCCCGCAGAACCAGCCGGCGGCCAGGTAGAGCAGCGCCAGCATGCCCAGGGTCCCGACGGGTGCGGTCAGCTCCACCAGCAGGCCGCCGGAGAATCCTGCCACGGTGCCCACCAGCCGGCCCCGGGCGAGCGCGATGCAGGCCACCGCGGCCGCCAGCACGTCCGGGATGCCCTCAGCCACCCGCACGTAGGGAAGGAGCGACACCTGCAGCACGACGGCCGCCAGCACCAGCCCGGCCGCCGCCCACAGCGCCGTGCGCGGCTCGCGCGGCACCAGGGGCTCCTCGCCCGCGTTGGAGGAGACGATCACGGGGGGCCCGCCGCTGCCCATCAGCCCTCCGCCCGGCGCCGGGCGCGCTCGGTCTCGGGGGCCAGCACCACCACGTAGGCCAGCTCGCGCGGGGTCACGTAGGGCGTCACCTGCACCGTCTGGTGCACGTCGACCTCCTGCCGGCCGACCCCGGTGACCACGCCCACGGGGATGCCGCGCGGGTAGGGCGACGGCAGCGAGATCGGCTGGGACGCGCCCGAGGTGACCACCAGCTGGCCCTGGGCCACGGGCGCCTGCCGGGGGATCCCGGAGATGCGCATCTGCCCGGGGGTGCTCGGCTGCAGCAGCCCGATCGCGTTGTCGGCGTCCGTCAGCGTGACCCCGATCCCCGTGCCCGGCTCGGTGATGAAGGTGACGATGGACGAGTCGGAGCTCGCCTGGGTGATGATGCCGACCAGGCCCGCCCGCACGTCGCCGGCGGCGACCACCGGCGAGTTGCGCACCACGCCCTCCGACGTGCCCACGTTGAGCTTGGCGCGATGGTAGTAGGGCGACGGGGCCCAGGCCCGGATCTCGGCCGGCACCTGCGCGTAGTCGCGCTCCCACCGGTCGCCGATGCCCGACAGCGCGTTGATGCGCCGGGTCTCCTCGGCCTCGAACCGTCCCTCGGCGATGCCGCTGCGCAGCTCGCGCAGCTCCAGCTCGAGGCGCGCGGCGCGGTCGCGCGCGTCGGAGAGGTCGTTGGCCCACCCCCACAGGTCGCGCAGCGGCTGCACCGCCTTGGTGGCGACGCCCTGCACGGGCGCCACAAGGGCGCCGGCGCTGCCCTGCAGCCCGTGCAGGGGGCCGTCGCCCCGCTCGCGGGAGTACAGGCTGAACAGCACCAGGCACACCACGACGAGGGCGGCCACCACCACGCGCCGGGTGGAGACGCGACGACGTCCGAGCGGGCTGTTGGCCTGTGTTCCCAGTGGTCTCGCTAGCGCGTCGAGGGATCGTCCCCGCGCCGGGGGCGGGGGCCGCGGGCCGTGGCGGGCACGGCTGCGGCCGCACGGGCGCCGGGGCGGCGCGCGCCCGCGGCGCGGACCGGTGCATCCTGCACCACTTCGGGGCGGGCGCGCCTGCGCCCGGTCGCGGGGGCCCCCACGGACGCCCCTAGTACCGGCGCCGGGAGCGCCCCTTCGAGCTCTTGCGCATCACCTCGAACTCCTCCAGGGAACGCCCGGAGCCGACCGCGACGCACGTGAGCGGCGACTCGGCCACGTGGATGGGCATCTCGGTCTCGCGCCGCAGCCGCTCGTCCAGCCCCTGCAGCAGCGCGCCGCCCCCGGCGAGCATGATGCCGCGGTCCATGATGTCCGAGGCCAGCTCGGGCGGGGTCTTGTCGAGCGTGCTCTTGACCGCGTCCACGATCTGGCTGACCGGCTCCTCCAGGGCCGCGCGCACCTCCTCGGAGGAGAGCACCACCGTCTTGGGCAGACCCGTGATCATGTCGCGGCCGCGGATCTCCGCCTGCACCTCCTCGCGCAGCGGGTAGGCCGAGCCGATCTCGAGCTTGACCTCCTCGGCGGTCTGGCTGCCGATCATGAGCTTGTACTCGCGCTTGACCCAGCTGATGACGGCGTCGTCCATCTCGTCGCCGCCCACGCGGATGGACTGGGCCACCACGATGCCGCCCAGCGAGATCACGGCGACCTCGGTGGTGCCGCCGCCGATGTCCACGACCATGTTGCCCGTGGGCTCGGCCACGGGCAGCCCCGCGCCGATGGCGGCCGCCATCGGCTCCTCGATGAGGTAGGCCTGGCGCGCGCCGGCCGACAGGGTCGCCTCCTCGACGGCGCGCTTCTCCACCCCGGTCACCCCGGAGGGCACGCAGACGACCACCCGCGGGTGCGCCCAGCGGTTCTGGTGCACCTTCTGGATGAAGTGGCGCAGCATCTGCTCGGTCACGTCGAAGTCGGCGATGACGCCGTCCTTCAGCGGGCGGATGGCCGTGATGGTGCCCGGCGTGCGGCCGAGCATCCGCTTGGCCTCGATGCCGACCGCGTGCACCTCGGTGGTGCGCTGGTCGATGGCCACCACGGAGGGCTCGGACAGCACGATGCCGCGCCCGCGGACGTACACGAGCGTGTTGGCCGTGCCCAGGTCGACGGCCATGTCCCGGCCGCCGAAGCCGGTGAGGTAGCTCAGGAAGCCGATCGGGCCCCTCCAGGACGACGCGGTGCGGGACGGCGGCCGCCCGGCGCCGGAACGGACGGTCGGGGGGGACCCGGCCGCGGGCGGAATGCCCTGCGCACGCTACCCGTCGGGCGGGATCCTCGCCAGGCGACCGACCCGTTCGCTACCCTCGGGACGGATGGCGTCCGGACCGCTCTTCGCCGACGACAACAGCTCCTACCGTCGTGCAATGCGTCGTGCAGAGAGCGAGGCCCGCGCCCGCGAGGAGCGCCGGCAGCAGATCCTCGCCACGCTGCGCCGCCTGCGCGAGAAGGCCCAGGACCCGGCCGCCCTGGCCGCCGAGGAGCGGGCGGCCCGCCACCGCGCGATGCTGGAGCGGTACCCCCCGCTCTACTGAGGCGCCGGCCAGGGGCCCAGGCCCGCGGCGGCGAGCATGTCGGCCACCCGCGCGAGCGGCAGGCCCACCACCGCGCTGTGATCGCCCTCCACCCGGGTCACCAGCGCCGCCCCGGCCCCCTGCACCGCGTAGCCGCCCGCGCGGCCGCGCCACTCCCCGGTGGCCAGGTACCAGCTGCGCACGGCCGGCGTGAGGGGCCGCACGTGCACCCGCGCCGCCTCGACGGCGGTCCGCTCCCCGGCGCCCGTCACCAGCACCACCGCGGTGACCACCTCGTGGGCCCGCCCGGCGAGGGCGTCCAGCAGGGCGCCCGCGGCGGCGGCGTCGGGGGGCGTGCCGAGGGCGCGGCCGTCCAGCACCACCTCCGTGTCGGCCCCCAGCACCGCGCCTCCGGGCGGCAGGCCCTCCCGCGCCGCGACGTCGCGCGCCTTGCCGCGCGCGTTGGCCTCCACCCGCGCCCGCGCGTCGTCCCCCGGGCCGTGCTCGGCGAACGCCGAGGGAACGACGCGGAACTCGACCCCGAGCAGGCCGAGCAGCGCCCGCCGCTGAGGCGAGCGCGAGGCCAGCAGGATCAGCGGCTACCCCAGCTCGGGGAAGTGCAGCGCCAGCTCGCGCGCCGCCGACTCCTCGCCGTCGGAGCCGTGGATGATGTTCTGGCCCACGTCGAGCGCGAAGTCGCCGCGGATGGTGCCCGGGGCGGCCTCGAGGGGGTTGGTCTTCCCCATCATCGTGCGCAGGGCGCCGATCGCCCCCTGGCCCTCGACGGCCATCATCACCACCGGGCCGCCCGTGATGAACTCGACGAGCTCGCCGAAGAACGGCCTGTCCCGGTGCTCGCCGTAGTGCTCCTCGGCCGCCTGGCGGCTCATGACCGCCTTCTTGAGGCCCGCGATCACCATCCCCCGGCGCTCGATGCGCGTGATGATCTCCCCGGTGAGCCCGGCGCGCACGCCGTCGGGCTTCACCATCACGAACGAGCGCTCACTCAACGGACGCCTCCGGGTCGGGTCGGACGGTGCGGCGCATGCGCCGGATCATGG
>DATMJR010000211.1:0-4241 GCA_035553775.1 Miltoncostaeaceae bacterium
CGCCCCGTCACCGCCAGGGAGCACCGACGCCCGCGTCCGACCAGCCCCGCGAGCCCCTGCGCTCGTCCACCTCCGAGACCGGGGGCATGGCCCGGCGGCGCCCGCCGCGGGTGCGCCGCCTGTACGCCCCGCCCGCACGCAACCGCTGGCGCCGCCGCCTCATCGGGGCGCCGCTCACCACGGGGGCCGCGGACGAGGAGCTGCTGCCCCGGCGCCTCGCGTTCCCGCTGTTCGCGTCCGACGTCCTGTCGTCGGTGGCCTACGCCACCGAGGCGGCGCTCGTGGTGCTGCTCGCCGCCTCGCTCACCTCGTACGACCTGATCGTGCCGATCGCGCTCGCGGTCGCGGTGCTGATGGCGATCGTGATCCTCTCGTACCGCCAGACGATCGCCGCGTACCCCGCGGGCGGGGGCGCCTACACGGTGGCCGGGGAGAACCTCGGCGTCGCCGCGGGCCTCGTGGCCGCCGCGGCCCTGCTCGTGGACTACGTGCTGACCGTGGCGGTCTCGGTGGCGGCGGCCGTGCTGGCGGTGACGTCGGCCATCCCCGAACTGGAGCCGGCGCGCATCGAGATGGCGCTGCTGCTGATCGCCCTGCTGGCGGTGATCAACCTGCGCGGGGTCCGCGAGTCGGGCCGCGTGGTGGCCGTGCCCGTCTACGGGTTCGTGGTCCTGATGAGCCTCACGGTGCTGGTGGGCCTCGGCGAGGCCCTGGCGGGCGAACTCGAGCGCGCCCGGGTGGACGACCCCACGGTCGCCGGCCTCGCGGCCGGGGTCGGGGCCGTCGTGGTGCTGCGCGCGTTCGCCTCGGGCGCCAGCGCGCTGAGCGGGGTCGAGGCGCTGGCCAACGGCGTGCCCTCCTTCCAGCACCCCCAGTCCCGCAACGCGGCCGCGACGCTGGCGCTGCTGGGGGCGGTCGCCATCGGGCTGTTCGTGGGGGTCACCGTCCTGGCCTACGAGGTGCGGGCGCTGCCCTCCGAGTCGACCTCGGTGGTCGCGCAGGTCGCCGGGGCCGTCTGGCCGAGCGGGGGCTGGACGGCGCCGGTGTTCTATGCGGTGCAGATCTTCACCTTCGGCATCCTGCTGCTCGCGGCGAACACGGCGTACCAGGGGTTCCCGCGGCTGGTGGCGACGATGGCCAACCGCGGCGCGGCCCCGCGCTGGTTCCAGTACGTGGGCGACCGGCTCGTGTTCTCCAACGGGGTCATCGCGCTCAGCGTCGTGGCGGGCCTGCTGGTGGTGGGCTTCGACGCCCAGGTGGCCGAGCTGGTGCACCTGTACCTGCTGGGCGTCTTCCTGGCGTTCACGCTCTCGCAGGCGGGCATGGTGCGCCGCTGGTGGGTGCGGCGGCGCTCCGAGCGGCCCGCGGCGCTGCGCGGGCTCGCGTTGAACGGGCTCGGCGCCCTCGCGACCGCCGCGGTGGTGGTGGTGATCCTCACCACGCGGTTTCTGGAGGGCGTCTGGACGGTGGTGATCGCGATCCCGGTGATCGTCGCCATCTCCATGGCGATCCAGACGCACTACCGCCAGGTGCTGGAGAGCGTGCGGGCACCCGCGCCGGCGACGATGGACCCGCCGGCGCCCGGGCCGGTGGTGGTGCTGATCGACCACATGGACGAGCGTGCGGCGTGCGCCACGCGGGCCGGCATCCTCCTCGCCGGCGACCGCCCCCGGCGCGCCGTGCACGTCGGCCCCCGCGACGGCTGGGAGGCGCTCAGCCGGGCGTGGCGACGAGAGCCCACCTGCGACATGCCGCTCGACCCGCTGCCGGCCGTCTACGGCGACGGGCCGGACGCGGTGGCCGCCCATCTGCGGGCGATCGCCGCCGAGGCGGGCGCCCAGGTCATCGCGGTGCTCCCGCGCGCGCCCGAGGGCTGGGGGCCGCGTTACGTGCGCGAGGTGCTGTCGCTGCGGCGGCTGCGGCGGCGCCTGGAGCGGGAGGCGTCGGTGGCCGTCGCCGGCATGCCTCGCTCGATCTCGGGCGGGTGGTGGGAGGCGGACCGGCTGGTGGCCCTCGTCGCGATGGCCAAGCCGTACACCCCGGCCATGCGGGGGGTGGCGTTCGCCGCCGGGCTGGGCGCCTCGGAGACGTGGGCGGTGCACGTGGCCGGGTCCGAGCGCGAGGCGCAGGCGGCCGAGGGGTGGCGCGCGGAGGTGCCCGTGCACCTGGAGGTGGTCGAGTCGGCCTACCGCGACCTGGGCCCCCCCATCCGCGCGGCCGTCCACGACGTCACCGCCGCCGACCCGACGGCGGTGTGCGTGCTCGTGGTCCCCGAGGTGCTGGTGCCCGGGCGGGTGCAGCGCGCGCTCCACAACCAGCGCACGGCGATCCTGCGCCGCGCCCTGGCGGACGAGGAGCGGAGCGTCATCGTGACGCTGCCCTACCGCGTGGAGGTGTAGGGCCGCCGCGCCGTTCCGCCGGCGCTGCGCCTGCGCCCGAAGGCGGTGCGCCGCTCCGCCGGCGCTGCGCCGCAGGGCATGGTCCGCCGCTCCGCCGGCGTTGCGCCGCAGGGCATGGGGCGCCGCTCCGTCGGCGCTGCGCCGCAGGGCATGGGGCGCCGCTCCGCCGGCGCTGCGCCGCAGGGCGTCATCGACGCAGGCGTGCGGCGTCCGCCCTTGAACGGGACCCGGGGACGGTGCGAACATGTGTTCGATGGTCGTCGCCGTCCTCCTCCCCCGGTTCGCGCTCCTGGTGGCCCTGCTGCGCCGGCGCCTGCCCATCGACGTCCCCGCCGCCCTCGGCCCGGCGCCCGGCGCCCCCGCCCTCATCGGCGTCTGCACGTCCGCCGCCGCCGCGCAGGGGGTCACCCCGGGGCTGCGGCTCGGCGAGGCGCTGGCCCGCTGCCCCGACCTGCAGCTGGTCCCCCCCGACCCTGCGGGCGTCGCCGAGGCGCACGAGCGCCTCCTGGAGCGCCTCGAGGCGATGGGCGCCGCCGTGGAGCCCGTGGCCCCCGGCATCGCGTGCTTCGCGCCGGGCGGGCTGCGCCGGCTGCACGGGGGGCTCGAGGGCGTGCTGCGTCGTACGACCGCGGCGCTGCCCGTGGGGGCCGACGGACGCGTGGGCGTCGCCCCCTCGCGCTTCGCCGCGCTGCAGGCCGCCCACCAGGCGCCGCCGCGCCGCCCCCTGGTGGTCGGCGCGGACGACGTGGCCGGGTTCCTGGCCCCGCTGCCGGTGGAGCGGCTGCCGCTCGACGGGCGCGTACTGGAGGACCTGCGCGGGCTGGGCCTGCGCACGGTGGGCGCGGTGGCCGCGCTGCCCCATGCCTCCGCGCTGGAGCGCCTGGGACCGGCGGGGGTGGCGGCGTGGCGGCTGGCGCGCGGCGAGGACGACCGGCCGCTGCGGCCACGGCGTCCGCCCGAGCCCCTCGAGGCCCGCATGAGCTTCCCCGACCCGCTCGGCGCCTTGCCGGCGCTGCAGGCCGCGCCGCGCCGGCCAGCTCACCCAGCAGCAGGCGCAGCGCGGGGACGCGGCACCTCCCTGCGCGGCCTGGTGCTGCGGGCGCGCCTGGCCGACGGGGGGTCGTGGGCGCACGAGGTCGCGCTGCGCGAGCCCACCGTCGATGTGGAACGGCTGGTGCTGGCCGCCTCACCCGCGCTCACGCGCGTCGCCGCCCCCGTGGCCGCGCTGCACGTGCGCGCCGACGCTTCCGGAGGCCAGATCGGGCGGCAGCTGTCGGTCGTCCGCGCGGGCCGCGCCGAACATCGCCGGCGCGTGCGCGAGGCGGTCGGCCAGGTGCGCAGCGCCCTCGGGGACGACGCCGTGCTGCGCGTGGTCGAGCTCGAGCCCTGGTCGCGGCTCCCGGAGCGCCGATGGGCGCTGATCCCCTTCGACGGCTCGCCGCTCCCCGCCCCGCCCGCGTGATCTGCGGGCCCGGCGGCCTGCCCCACGCGGTCGAGGTCGATGGGCGGCGGCGGGGGGTGGTCGCGGTGCGCGACGAGTGGCTGGTGCAGGACCGCTGGTGGACCGACGCGCCCGTCGACCGGCACTTCTTCGAGCTGGTGCTCGAGCCGGGACGGGTGGTCACCACGTTCCACGACCTGCGCACCGGCCGGTGGTACCGGTACTAGCCCGCCGGTCCCGCGCGCCGCTCCAAGCGCCGGTAGCGTCACCGCGGTGGACCCGCTCCCCCGCCTCCTGGCCCGTCACGTGCGGCGACTGGGCGCCCGCGGCCACCGCGGCGTGGTCGCGGGCGTCGTGCACGACGGCAGGCGCGCCTGCGGCGCGGGCTCCCGCGGCTCCGC
>DATMJR010000212.1:0-9282 GCA_035553775.1 Miltoncostaeaceae bacterium
ACCCGACGCTCCCGTTATCGGCCCCCGCGCCCGGGCGGGCCTCCCGCACGATGCGTGAGAGGGGGCGGCGCCGCCCTACGCGGCGGCCCGGCCCCGGCTCTCCTCGCGCGCCCGGCCGACGGCCTCGAGGGCGCGCCGGCGCTCGTCGGGACCGAGTGCCTCGCTGCGGATGGCCCGCTCCTCGTTGTCGAGCGCCATCAGCACCTGCCGCTGCGGCGTGTCGCCCCCGTCGGCCACCTGGGCCGCGAGGCCGATCTGGGCGACGTAGGCGTCCACCACGGCGGCGCGGTCGGGACCCGAGGGCAGCTCGGCCGCCTCGTAGCGCAGCTCCATCATGGTGCGCTCCCACGGGCCCACCGCGCTGCGACGGGCCTCGATCTGGCGCACCAGGCCCGCCGCCAGCCGGCCGGCGCCGCCTCCGCCCTGCGTCACCCCGCGCAGGCGCAGCAGCAGCGCCTGCCGGGCCGGCTCGTTCGCGGGGTCGGCGAGCCAGCGCTGTCCGGCGCGCAGCAGGGCCATCGCCGCGCGGGGCCCGTACCGGCGGGCGACCATGGCCACCATGCTGACGAAGAGCTTGTTCACGTCAGGTCCGCGGGATCTCCTGAAGGGTCTCGGGGTCGAGCCGGACGCCGTCCGTGACGCCCTCGCCGGGTGGCGCTGCCACGATCAGCCACCGCGCGTCGCGTTCGGTGGTGTTGCGGATCCGCCGCGGGGTGTCCCGTGCCAGCCGGATCCAGTCACCGTCCTGGACCTCCACCGACTCGCTCCCGATCTGGATGGTCTGGGGCCCGCCGGACATCAGCAGGTACATCTCCTCCTGTACCCGGTGGCGGTGGAGCGGCATCTCGTGCCCGGGACCGAACCGCCACAGGCGCACCTTCATGTCCTCCGCGCCGAGGGCGCCCGAGACGTCCCGCGAGCCCGGGCCTCCGCCGCGACGCTCGCGCAGCTCCACCTCGTCGCCCGCCACCTTCGACCAGCCCTCGCCGCCCATGTCCCCTCCGATGCGTCCGGGTGTGCGCGGATCGTAACCCCGGCGGCGGAGGCCGCGCGCGGCGGCGTCAGTCGTCGAAGAGCAGCGGCTCCAGGCCGAGTGTGAGCCCGGGACGGTCGGCGATGCGCCGCACGGCCAGCACCACGCCGGGCATGAAGCTCTCGCGCGACAGCGAGTCGTGCCGGATGGTGAGGGTCTCCCCGCGGCCGCCCAGGATCACCTCCTGGTGCGCGACCAGCCCCGGCAGGCGGACCGAGTGGATGACCGGTGCGCCGTGCATGAGCGAGGCCGTGCGCAGGGCGGTGCCGGACGGCGCGTCGAGCTTGCCGTCGTGGTGCAGCTCCACGATCTCGGCGCGCTCCATGTGGCGCGACGCCTCCGCGGCGAACCGCATCATCAGCACGGCGCCGACGGCGAAGTTCGGCGCCAGCAGCGCGTTGGCGCGCCCCCCCTCCGCCGCCGCGCGGATGGTGTCCACCTGCGGGGGGGCGAGGCCGGTGGTGCCGACCACGGCGTGCACCCCGGCGTCCAGGTACGCGAGCACGTTGTCGAACACGGCGTGGGGCTGGGTGAAGTCGACCGCCACGTCCACGCCGCCACCGTCCAGGGCCGCCGCCACGTCGGGGAAGACCCCGGCGCCGGCCTCGAGCGCCGGGTCCACGCGCGCCGCGACGGCCATGCCCTCGGCCGCCTCCACCGCGTCCACGACCGTGCTCCCCATGCGGCCGGCGGCGCCGGCGACCAGTACCCGGATCACGCGGGCGACTCTAGCCGGAACGTCCCCTCGGCGAGGACGCGCCCGTTGACGAGGATCTCCACCGGGTGCGCCCCCGGCAGGTGGCGCCGCGTGGTGAGCTGGCGCAGGGTGACCCGGGTGCGCAGCGCGGCCTCGTCTCCGGGGCCGAGACGGGCCTCGCCCATCACGAAGGTGCGGGGCCGCGGCCCGCGGGCACCGGCGAAGTGGACGCGCGCGTGCACGAGGACCGCCGCCGGCCCTCCCCGCACCCGCACCCGGCAGGCGATGTCGACGTGCCCGCCGATGACCGGCGCGGGGGGATCCAGCCGCAGGTCCTCCACGCACACCTCGGCCCTCACGTCCATGCCCACCAGGGCGAGGGCCTCCGGATCGCCGGCGCGGACCAGGGAGCGCAGGGCGTGGCGCAGCAGCCGCCGGCGCGCGGGGGGCGCGCCGGGGCCGCCCCACCTGCGCGCCACCGCGCGCAGCACGTCCGGGTGGTCCTTCCCGATGTCGTTGAGGTTGTTGGCCACGGATCGGCGCACGTACTCCGCCGGGTCGTCGCGGAGCGCCTCCAGCAGCGGCAGCACCGGCGCCGGGTCCCGTACGAACGGCGCGAGGCGGGCCGCCCAGGGCAGGCGGGGCCGCGTGCCCTCGCTCACGAGCCGGCGCACGTGGGCGCTCGGGTCGGCGGTCCAGCCGCGCAGGGTCGCGAGCGTGAGGTCCGGGTGGCGCAGCAGGTAGGCGCGGATGCTGAACTCGGCCGTGAAACGCTGCGTCAGCGCGTGCTGCAGGGCCAGGGCCCGCTCGGGGTGGTCGAGGCCCGCCTCGGCGACCCAGTACACGTGCGGCAGGTACAGGAACGGCGCCATGCCCCACGTGCCCTCCAGCGGCAGCACGGGCCCGAGGGACCCCTCCACCAGGTCGGCGGCGCGGGGGAAGCCGGCGGGGAGGTGGCGCCCGAGGGCCGCGGCCACGTGCCGCGCCCTGCCGGTCAGCTCCAGGTCGGCGAAGCCGTCGAGGGCCTCGGCGGTGAAGGCGGCCGCCGGGAACGCGGGGTCGGCCGCCGCCAGCATCGCGGCGATGCGCGCCGGGACGTCCGGGCCGAAGCCGTCCTTGAGCGGAGCGGCCACGGGCGGAGGACCTACGTGGCGGCGGTCTCGGCGAGCGCGGGCGACAGCCGCGCGATGCCCGCGCGGACGAGGTCGCCGTCGGGGCCGATCGCCACGGCCGACAGCCGCTCGGGCTGCCAGTACTCACGCGCCAGCCCGGCGACGTCGTCGGCGGTGACCGCCTCGACGCGCCCGATGATCTCGTCGATCGTGAGCAGCTCCGTGTCGGTGATGAGCGCCCGGCCGATGCGGTTCATGCGGGTCCCGGGGCTCTCGAGCCCGAGGACCAGCCGGCCCTTCAGGTGGTCCTTGGCGCGGCGCAGCTCCTCGGCGGGGACGGGCTCCTCCGCGAGGCGACGCAGCTCGTCGCCGATCACGGCGCACGCCGTGGCGAGGTTGTCCTCACGGGTGCCCAGGTGCACCGCCACCTGGCCCGTGTCCGCGTAGCCCACCGTGTAGCTGCCGACCGAGTAGGCGAGGCCGCGCTTCTCGCGCACCTCCTGGAACAGCCGGCTGCTCATCAGCCCGCCCAGCAGCGTGTCGAGCACCGACTGGGCGTGCCGCCGGGGGTCGGAGCGCGACAGCCCCGGCCCGCCGATGCACAGGTGCACCTGCTCGGTGGCCTTCTCGCGCACCACCAGCCGCGGCGGTCCGGGGGCCGCCGGCACCACGACCTCGTCCGCGCCGTCGCGGCCGAGGCCCCCCAGCAGCTGCTCCGACAGCCGCACGAGCGTGTCGGCGTCGATGTTGCCCGCCGCCGCGACGACCATGTTCGGGGCGCGGTAGTGGTCGCGGTGGTAGCCGCGGACGTCGTCCTCGGGCACCGACCCGATCACCTCACGCGTGCCGATGATCGGCCGCCCGAGCGGCTGGTCGGGGAAGACCGCCTCGGCCAGCATGTCGTGCACCTGGTCCTGGGGGTCGTCCTCGTACATGGCGATCTCCTCGATCACCACGCCCCGCTCCTGGTCCAGGTCGGCGAACGTCGGCCGCTGGACCATGCCGGCGATCACGGGCATCCCCCGCTCCACCAGCTCGTCGAGCACGCGCATGTAGACCACGGTGTAGTCGCGGCCGGTCATGGCGTTGACCTCGCCGCCGAGCCCGTCGAACACCTGGGCGATCTGCTCCGCCGAGTGCTCGGGCGTGCCCTTGAACAGCATGTGCTCGAGGAAGTGCGAGACGCCCGCCAGGGCGGGCGTCTCGAACCGCGAACCGACGCCGATCCACACCCCGAGCGCCACCGAGCGCACGCCGGGCATGGGCTCGCACACGACGCGCAGGCCCCCCGGCGTGGTGCGGATCTGCGGCGGGGATGCGGACGGCATCGGTCAGGCGTCCGTCGTCGACAGACGGCGGCGCCGGCGGCGGGGGCGGCCGTTCTCGCCGTCCTCACCGTCGTCGCCACCCTCGCGGCCCTCGCCGCCGCCCTCGCCGTCGCCCACGTCCTCCATGCCGAGGATGCGCAGGCCGATGCGGCCGCGGGCCTTGTCCACCTCGACGACGCGGACGTCCACCGTGTCGCCGCGGTTGATGACGTCCTCCACCTTCTCCACCCGGCCGGCGGCGAGGTTGGAGATGTGCAGCAGCCCGTCGACGCCCTTGGTGAGCTCCACGAACGCCCCGAAGGTGGTCGTCTTGACGACCTTGGCGCCGTGGTACACGTCGCCCACCTCGACGTCCTTGGTCATCAGCCGGATGGCCTCGACGGCCTGGTCGGCCTTGACGCCCTCCACGCCGTACACGCTGACCGTGCCGTCGTCCTCGATCGAGATCTCGACGTCGTACTCGGCCTCGAGGCCGCGGATGGTCTCGCCGCCCTTGCCGATGACGGTGCCGATGCGGTCCGGGTCGATCTTGATCGCCGTGATCCGCGGCGCCCAGGCCGACAGCTCGGTGCGGGGGCCGCTGATGGCCTGGCTCATCGAGTCGAGGATCGACACGCGGCCGACCCGGGCCTGCTCCAGCGCGTCGCGCAGGATCTCGAAGGTGACGCCGGTGATCTTGATGTCCATCTGCAGGGCGGTGATGCCCTCGGACGTGCCGGCCACCTTGAAGTCCATGTCGCCGAGGTGGTCCTCGTCGCCCTGGATGTCCGTGAGGATGATGTGGTCGTCACCCTCCTTGATGAGGCCCATCGCCACGCCGGCCACCGGCCGGGTGATGCCCACGCCGGCGTCGAGCAGCGCGAGCGTCGAGCCGCAGACGGACGCCATCGAGGACGAACCGTTGCTCTCGAGGGTCTCCGACACCAGCCGCAGCGCGTAGGGGAACGCCACCTCGTCCGGGATCACCGGCAGCAGGGCCCGCTCGGCGAGCGCGCCGTGGCCGATGTCGCGGCGCTTGGGGCCGCGCATGAACCCGGTCTCCCCGACCGAGAACGGCGGGAAGTTGTAGTGGTGGATGTAGCGCTTGGTGGTCTCGGTGCCGATGCCGTCGATGCGCTGGGCGTCCTTCATGGTGCCGAGCGCCAGCAGCGTCATGACCTGCGTCTCGCCGCGGGTGAACAGGCCGGAGCCGTGCACGCGCGGGGCGACGCCGACCTCGCAGGAGATCGCGCGGATCTCGTCGGCCTTGCGGCCGTCGGGGCGGCGCTTGTCGACCGCGATGCGGCGCCGGATGATCTGCTTCTGCAGCGCGTCGAAGGCGCGGTTGAACTCGGCCCGGTCGTCCGGGGTGGAGTCCTCGCCGAGCACGGTGGCGGCGGCCGCCTGGCGGGCGTCGGCGACCTTGTCGCGGCGCTCCAGCTTGCCCTGCTCGAGGGTGGCCTCCTCCAGCTGCGCGATGACCGCGTCGCGGACGCGCTCGAGCATGCCGGGATCCACCGACTGCCCCGCGACGTCCCACTTGGGCCGGCCGGCCTTCTGCCGGAGCTCGTCCTGGGCCGCGCAGAGCTTCTTGATCTCCTCGTGCGCGATGTCCAGCGCCTCGAGGATGTCGTCCTCCACGATCTCCTTGGCGCCGGCCTCCACCATCGAGATCGCCTCGGCGGTGCCCGCCACCACCAGGTCGAGCTTCGACTCCTCGAGCTCCTGGAGCGTCGGGTTGATGATGAAGTCGTCGCCGATCAGGCCGATGCGCACGGCACCCACCGGTCCCTGGAACGGCAGCTCCGACAGGTGCAGCGCGGCCGACGCGCCGTTGATGCACAGGATGTCGAAGGCGTTCACCTGGTCGACCGACAACACCGTCGCGACGACCTGCACCTCGTTGCGGAAGCCCTTCGGCCAGAGCGGCCGGATGGGCCGGTCCGTCATCCGCGCCGTGAGCGTCGCGCGCTCGCTCGGCCGGCTCTCCCGCTTGATGAACCCGCCGGGGATCTTGCCCGCGGCGTACATCCGCTCCTCGACGTCGACGGTGAGCGGGAAGAAGTCCGCCCCCTCGCGGGCGTCACGCGCCCCCACCGCCGTCACCAGGATCATGTTGTCGCCCGACCGGACGACGACGGCGCCGTTGGCCTGCTTGGCCAGCTTGCCCGTCTCGAAGGTGATCGGCGTGTCGCCGACCTCCGCCTTCACGACCTCTAGACCCATGTCCGTCCTCTTCCCCGCGGCCGCCCCTCGGCGCCGCTCGTCATCGGCCCGGACGGGACGGGACGTCCCGCCGGTCCTGCCTCGTCGGTCGCGTCGCCGCGCGGGGCGGCGGCGCCGCACCCGCTGTGGACGGCGACGTCACGTGCGCGGCTAGCGCCGCAGCCCCAGCCGCTGGACCAGGGCCCGATAGCCCTCGAGGTCCGTGCGCTGGAGGTAGTTCAGCAGCCGGCGCCGCCGGCCGACCATCTGCAGCAGACCGCGCCGCGAGTGGTGGTCCTTCTTGTGCGTGCGGAGGTGATCCGTCAGGCGGTTGATCCGCTCCGTCAGGATCGCCACCTGCACCTGCGGGGAGCCCGTGTCGGTCTCGTGCCGCCGGTGGTCCTCCATCACGCTGGACTTCTCGTCCTTGTCGAGCACGTCGTCCTCCTGGTTCGGCCACGGCGCAGCACGTGCCGCGCCGGGTCAGTCACACCGTCGTCCGCCGCTCTACACGGGAACGCCGACGGGGCCTCCGGGGCCCGGACGTGGGCACGGGGCGCACGCGCGTCGTCGTCGTCGGAGCACCGGACAGTGCGCGCAGGGTACCAGAACCTCCCCGGGGCCCGGCGGCCGGAGCCCGGTAGGCGGGGTCGGCGCCGTTCACCGCCCTCCCCGTGCGGGTACGCGCTCCGCGACCGGCGGCGCGTGCCCTCGCGGGCATCGCGGGACGCCGGCCCCCGCGACCGCGACAGGGAGGGGATCATGGGCAGCAGCGAGACGGGCCAGGTCACCGGCACCAAGGACAAGGACTACAACGTCATCTGGTTCACGGAGGCGTGCCTCAGCAACGTGCTGCGGCTGGAGACCTACATCCAGGATGCCGAGCGGGAGGGCGACTCCGAGCTGGCCGAGTTCTTCCGCCGGGCGCAGAACGAGAGCCGCAAGGGCGCCGAGCAGGGCAAGCACCTGCTGAGGTCCCGGCTGGCCTCCGCGTAGCGCCTCCCCGCCGGCGGCGCGTGTCCCGGGGACCGCGGCGCCGGCGCTGCCGGCGGCGCCCCGGGCACGGGTGTTGCCGTGGCCGCGCGAGGCCGGTGGGAGGGTCGCACCCATGCACCGCTCGCGCGGACGGGTGATGGGACCCGGCGCCCTCCTGCGCTTCTGATCGCGGCATCCGCCGCGTCCGGGGTCACCGTCTCCCACGAGTCCGACGGGGACGGGGCGCTCCGGGTCCTCGACTCGGGCGGGGCGGACCACGACCTGGTCATCGAGCCGTTCCACGGCGCCTTCCGTGACGGGTGGCGCGCGCGCACCTGGCTGCCGGGAGGGCCCGCCCTGCAGGCGTCGCTCGGCGACCGCGTCGCCAATCCGGTGTTCAACGACGTGGTGTGCGACGGTCCGCGCGGACCGGTCGTCGTCGAGCCGGGCGCCGGCCGGGACAGCGTGCTGCTCGACCAGCGACCCCAGCAGGCCGTCGAGACCTGCGTCGGGCGCCCCGAGGCGGTGCGTCTCGCCGACGGTCCGGCTGGGAGGCGGCGACGACTCCCCCGGGGTGAGCCCGGCGGGTCCCGACCCCTGCGCCGTCGGGACCGGCCGGGAGCGGGTCGTGCTGTGCACGCTCGACGCCGCGGGCGGCGCGGGACGGGACAACCTGTCGGGGAGGGGCGCGCCGACCGCCTCGACGGCGGCGACGACGGGACACCATGCATGGCGGGGGGCGGCGACGACACCAGCGGGGACGGTCCGGCGAGCGTGACCGCGTCGGGGCCTCCGTGGAGAACGTCATCGGCGGGCGGGGGGCCGACAGCGTCATCGGCAGCGACGCCGACGACGAACTGCGCGGATTCGAGGGCGCGGACGACCTCCGCGGAGCGGGCGGCCGGGACGTCCTCCGCGGCGAGGCCGGCAACGACCTCCCGGCGGGCGGTCCCGGCGGCGACCGCTCGACGGCGGTCCCGGCGGCGACCGGCTGCTGGCCAGGAGGACCTCGACGTGTAGCTGGCGGGTCAGAAGGACGTCGTCCCCGGGCTCGTCTCGCTCGGGCGATGCGAGACCGTGTTCCGCAGCCCGCCGACGACGGCGCCCCCGGTCGCGTCGCCGGCCGCACGCACCGGGTTGCGCGGTCGGGGCGGGCGCGGGTCGTGGTCGTCTGCCCGCGCGCGGCGCGCGTCGCCTGCCGCGGGGTGCTGACGCTGTCGGCCGTCCGCGGCGGCCGGGTCCTCGCCCGGGGGTCCTACGCCGTACCGGGCGGACGCCGTGCGGCCGTGTCGCTGGTGCCGGCGGCCCCGGCGCCCCGGGAGATCGTCGCGGCCACCCGGGAACGGGGTGTCTCGCGCCTCGGACCGCGCGGGAGCCGCAGCGTGCTGCGGGTGGTGCGCGCCCCGCGGTGACCCGGGGGCGCCTCCCGCGCGTCAGGTGGCGGCGACGTCCCGGGTGCGTGCCACGTCCTCGTGGATCTGCGCCACCAGCTCCGCCGGCGAGTCGAAGCGGCGCTCGTCGCGCAGCCGCTCCAGGAACTCGACCTGGATGTCCTCGCCGTAGAGGTCCGGGCCGTCGTAGTCGAGCAGGAAGGCCTCGATGCGCAGCGGGATGCGCTCCGCGTTGTCCCGGAAGGTCGGCGCCCAGCCCACGTTCACCGCGGCCGGGTGGCGGCCGCCGCCGGCCAGGTGCGCCCGGCCGGCGTACACGCCGCGTCCGGGCACGGCGGTCTCGGCCGGCACCTCGACGTTCGCCGTCGGCAGGCCCAGCGCCCGCCCCCGCTGGTCGCCGGGCACCACCACCCCCTGCACCACGTGGGGACGGTCGAGCAGGTCCCGCACCTCGTCGATGCGCCCCTCGGCGACCAGGCGCCGGATGCGCGTCGACGAGACCGGCTTGCCGTCGGGACTGGCCACCATGCCGGGGAGCGTCACCTCGAGCCCGCGCGCCCGC